>JAEXGM010000236.1 GCA_023450835.1 Bacillota bacterium
AATATGGAGTTTTTGAAGTGCAAAGTGCGCCAGATTAAATTCAGCATCACCTTGCGTTATTCGTTTTTTGCTTCTTCAATATCCTCATTAATGTCCGTGTCCAGTCCGCTTAAGGTCTGTACCTCAGAAGCGAGGGTAGCATATTCTCCCACTAAGAGCATGTTCTTTAAGACTTCCGTATCGCCAAGGCCATACTTTTCCTGAAGTTTGGCATCATTTAAGTTGGGAAATACGACAGCGCTGGCGGTAAGAGCCTGTACATATTCTGTACGGTTGAAATTCTCCGCTCCTTTTTTATCTTTTCTGGTATATTTTTTGATAAGAAATTCATTTTCTTTTTGGGTAATGGGGCGGATGATGAAAGGGATAACCTTTCCCTCTTCCATAAATCGATTGGATACTACTACTTCCTTATTCTCAACCTGTACGGGATTTAAAAATGCTTTTAATGAACTCATATTTTTCTCCATTCTGCCATCCATGAGGCATATAATTTACTTATGTTTTTAAGCCAAACACTTCTTACTAACTCTTTCTCACAGGCTGCATAATTCCTGCTGCAGCCTGTATATGAAAACAATATGGGCTACTAAAAGCCTTCCGGATTATTAAAATATTTCATATCGCTTATACTGTCAAAGGTAAAATCTGTGTCAACTGTAATAGGGTCATCAGATTGGTCATCAAGACTGGCAACCGGTATAGTCTTTAACAGTACATTATTTAGTACCACTTCCTGACTGCCGACACTGGACTGATGGTCTTCATTAACCACTCTGATACTAATAGTCCCAAAATTTCCATTGCTTAAATACCCTATTGCCAGTTTCAACATGTCGGAATTCATAAAATACATAGTCATACTGCCGGTTCCTTCCGCACCCACTATCTTGTGCTGGGTCATGCGGTTACCAAGCATTTTTCTTGTCTGTACAGTTAAATCCAGCTGTGCCTTTAAGGTAGAAACCTCAAAGAGCGGCCTGGAATCACCATTAATTGTTATAAAAGCACTGCCTTCCTTTGCAGAAATTGTATCTGCTAATCTTAAATATGTACCTGCCATGATTCTTCTCCTCCTTATGATAAGCTTACGGTCATATACATCTTCTCGATGCTGTCGACCGGCTGGATATAACAGTTAATTACAACGGCATCGGAATCGGAACCTTCTTTTACTTCCACATCTTCCGTTTTGAAGTTCTTGATAGCAGAAAGCTCCTCAAGTCTTCCAAAATACTGAATTAATGTGGCACGCAGAAGAGATCTTCCGTCATTGTTATTATTCATGGTGCCTACGTAATTGGATTCGAAAATCTCTGTAATATCATTATTGATACCGTTCAATGTGCGGATAACACGGTTCTTGGTAAATGCCTTTCCCTTATCTGTTGTCAGAGTAGTAAGGGAGTTAATATCGTAGACTGCCGTTACATTCTGCACGGTATCCACTTTAAAGATGAATTTTCCGGCTGTAATAGCACTTTCCATCTCCGCTTTTGTCATACGGGGTACCACATCAATGGCACCGGTGTATTTCTTACCGGTATTGGACTGGCTGATCTTTGCGCCTGCTGTGGCACCTGCTACCCAGGCGGTGGTTTTAGCCGGAGTCAGAACAGTTTGATCGGATAACTTCACGCCATGGGCAACATTGATGATGTTTTCTGAGTTTCCTGCGAAGTTAGCAAGCACTGCCTGAATTCCTTTGCCCTCGCTGGTTACTACTGCTGTTACCCAGGCTGCAATGGAAGTCTTAATTGCGTCATAACCTTCTCCGTCATAGGGGTAAACAAGCACGTCAAAATCCATGGTCTTAGCTGCTGTTAGTGCTTCCTCCACCTCAGTGCCGGTATGGGCGGTTCCAAGGTTGTACACCTTCACGGTACTTGCTCCTTTTAAGGCTTCTCCTGCTAAGAAACTGTCCTGACTTGTGATTCCGTCAGGGTAATCATTGTCTGTTGCTGTTACGGTATAGACTTCTCCCTTTGTACCTTTACTTAGTTCCTGTAATAACAGAACAGTACCTCTGTCCCCCGGTGTAATGGATAAAGGCGCATTGGTTAAAAAGTTAATATACGCACCAGGTAATATTTTATTTTGGTTATTCCATGTTCCTGCCATGTTAATCCTCCTTTATATTGGTTGATAATTCTTTTTGTTCCATCTTTAAATCTGCAACTTCCTCTGTAACCGTATATTGTGTTTCAAAGGTAAAATGCAGTATATTCTGGGCCGTAGCGGATTTCTTTCCCTTAAGCCGATAGCCTGAGAGCTGGAAATCTTTTAGCAACGCCATTCCTTTTTGGTAGCAGTCATTATTTGCCTGTCCGGTTAGGTCACTGTAATAGGAAACGTCAAAGGACAATAGATAACCCTTTCTTCCTCCCAGCCCTCTTCCCTCTGCCACACTTATTGTACTGATTAAAAAAGCAGGCTTCTGGTAATTCTCAGGCAAATCCTCCTCATACACCATAACTTCCGGGAATAGCTCTGCAAGTTTTGCTTTTATAGCATTCTTTAAATCTTCGCCCATGACTGCCCTCCTTCTTTTCTTATTTTCAGGAGCTGCTCTAACGAAACAGCTCCTGATAGGCTTTTTGTACTCTCTGTACTTCTTCCTCTGCCCCAAGAAGTTTTCCCTCAGGGGTGAGCGTCAGCCTTTTCTTGTCCATTTTTTCAAAAATAAGCTCTGCATATTTATAAGAAGAAAGCATTTCTGATAACAACGAATATATGAATAATTCTTTATACCTCTCCTCTTCTTTCTTCTTATCCTGTCCTGCCTGCCATAATAGCTTCAGCATTTCTTCCTTTAACTTCTGATTGATAAGACTACCACCTCTCATTTTATCAACTTGTGATTTCTGGTGCATAACCTGCCATTCCAGCTCTTTTTTCTTTTGGTTAATCTCATCAAATCTGATTTTCGGAATAAAAGCATTCTGTTCTGCTTTGCATAATGCCAATACTTTTATTGCAAGTTCTTCTGTTAGGCCTAATTGCATCAATTGCTTTTTTTTCATAAAATGACCCTCTCAAATACATTTTTTCACATGGTTTAGTCCAAGGTAATCGATATTTTCTTTTATGTCTGAATATCTTAAAAGACGATTTATTCTAACGTAATACGTAAGTACAGGATAAAGTAATCCTTTTAACAGCCGCACTCTTCTGTCCTATTGCTAAAGTAATGAATTCTATAATGCTTATCCAAATAAACTCCATTTTTTATGAGAACAGCTTCGGAATTGGTTCCTTACTTATTACGTAAGTTAATAATAACACCTGTTTTTGTCATTGTCAATACGTATTACGTAAGTTTTTTAAAAATATTTTATATTTTATTGCTTAACACGTAAGATTATGTTATAATAAGCTTATGAAAACATCAGATAAGTCGTACAAACTATGGACAGGAGTGAGTTTATGTCTAATTTGCAGGAAAGAATAAAAGAAAGAAGGTCGAGCTTGGGATTGACTTTGCTGGAAGTGGCGGATCAGTTAGGGATTAAGGAAGCCACTATGCAGCGCTATGAGAGCGGAGAGATTAAGAATATCAAGCATGAAACAGTAGTCAATTTGGCAAAGATATTCCATTGCTCACCATCTTATCTTATGGGGTGGGAGGACAATATCGTTCCGACCGTCGCGGCCCATAAAGAAGACAATGAACATTGGACGGAAGAGGAACTTCACAAGATTGAAGAATATAAGAAGCTGCTTCTGGCAGCAAGGGCAGGAAAGCAGTAACAGTAAGGGGAGATGTGAATGACATACGAAGATTTACAGACGAAATATGATTATCTGTATATAAAAGAAATGAATCTTTATGAGGTAGAAGGTCTAAAGGGTCTATATGTTGACGGCTGCATTGCTATAGACAAGAACCTCAGCACTGTTGAAAAGAGCTGTGTCCTGGCCGAGGAGATAGGGCATCATCTTACCACGGCAGGTGATATTCTTGACCAGACCAAAACTGCCAACAGAAAACAGGAATACCGCGCACGTCTTGCCGCTTATGATATTCAAATAGGCTTAGAGGGCATCATCTGTTCCTATGAAGCCGGCTGCAATAACCTTTATACGATGGCAGAGTATCTGGAGGTAACCGAAGATTATCTTCAGGAAGCGCTTAGTGCTTATGAAAGTAAATATGGCGTGTATGTTGCCTGCAGAAACTATATCATATATTTTTCACCCTGCCTTGGAGTCTTAAAATGCTTTGAATAAGAAGGGAGCCCAGGTATGACCAAGAGAGATATTAAGTTTTTACTGACGGATCTAGAAGTACTGCATTCCAAAAAGATAACGGAAGAAGAAGCCGCCCTTAAGGACTCACAGACTATATACCACGAAAAAAATGAAGTTTATGAATGGGAAGAGTCTGCACTCACCCATGAAGATATCGTAGAAGCATTGTTGGCAAAACAGACTGAGTCTCTTCAGTCTATCAGAAATATTTGTGCTTTTTTTGCTACGGTGTTAGGTATATCCCTGCTTTTGGGCTTTTTCCTGTTAATGAATATCCTTTAATTCCTGCCTATTAATATAATATTATAGTGTAGTTGCCGGCAGCTTAAAGAATCTTTGACAGCACATAGAAAAGCCGGATATTTTCTAAAAACAACAAAAAAATCTTACTCCTTCTGATAATATCCCCACAAATAATAATTGCCGATTCTATATGCAATCAAAACAATAGTTTCAATATCTGCATATAAAATCGGCTTATTCTACTGTATAAGTTCTTTCCAATCGTCCCTTACTATCCCATAACAGGCCAAATCACAAATTCCGGTATTATTCTTGCCACCCTGGCGCCTGATACCCTCAAAAGTAAAACCACACTTTTCCATAACTTTTCCGGAAGCCGGATTCCTGGTATCATGGCGGGCTTCCAAGCGGCCTGCTTCCACCTCTGCAAAAAAGTAATTTCTTATTGCCGTGAGAGCTTCCGTCATAATGCCCTGTCCCCAGAAAGCCTTCCCAATGCAGTAACCAACTTCGGCGGCATTGATATGCTCAAATATATGAACCGCACCGATGCTTCCGATGGCTTCCCCCAGACTTTTAAGTTCGATGCACCATTGGTAGGTCGCAGGAGCTTTTGCCTCCTCTTCCCACAGCACAAGGAGTGCTCTGGTGGCCCTGGCACTTACATGGGGCGGCCAGGTCAGATATTTTACTACTTCCGCATCACTTGCCCAGTTCTTATACATACATTCTGCATCTGACACCCGGAAAGGTCTGAGCAGCAGCCGGTTTGTTTCCAATACCTTTGTACCAATCAGTTTCATCTTTACCTCCGCAATATATCCTATTATATACTGCAAAACCGTCCGATTGGAAAGTGCTAATTATACGGTCTTGTAACGCCCATTATATTCCAATTCCATCAGGATTTCAATTCTATTTCTAATACCATATCTCTTTCATCGTAGAGTTTTGCATTTTCAAGCTCTACAAAAGCATCTTCTCTGTGATCCTCTCCATTCCAGGGTCTTACTAATCTTAATTCCGAGCCGTCCTCCAGGAAGCGGACCTTTTTTACTTTACCTTCAAGCCCCGGAAAGCGAAATGCTCCTACCCTTCTGTCATAAATATGGGCATACAGTATGTTACCCCTCTGGGTGTATCTTCCCCACTCCGGTTTTTCCAGCTCACTTTTTCCACAGCCGTATATACTGTCGGAGTTGCCGTTCATCCATTCACCGATTTCTTTTAAGATACTTACACTTTCTTTCGGAATTTCTCCCTTGGCGTTGGGGCCAACATTGATCAGCATATTCCCATTCTTGCTTACACATTCAACAAGCATGTGAATAACATTTTCCACTGTTTTATACTCCCAGGGTTTATTCCTTACATAACCCCAGTTTTCATTCAGGGTAAGGCACAGTTCCCAGGGAATAGATCTTCCCAGCACATCCAGGGCATCGCCATCCGGCATCATGCACTCAGGTGATACAAAGTCTCCGGCGTGTAAATCCGGCTCTTCTTTCCTTGCATTTCCCCCAAGGCGGTTATCAATTACAATATCCGGCTGAAGCTCTCTCATCATGGTTATTAATTCTTTCGCCTTCCAGGTCTCACCTGACATATGTTCAAACTCAGTACCCTTCAGCCTTTCATTGTCATAGGAAAAATCAAACCACATAATATCAATCTTACCGTAATTGGTGAGAAGTTCTCTGACCTGATTATGAAAATACTCCACATAATTCTTCCAGTTGTGCTCCGCTCCTTTGAAGCTCTCCTCATCTCTCATAGGATGCTGTCTGTCACCATAATGAGGATAATCCGGATGATGCCAGTCAAGAAGAGAATAATAGAACCCGATCTTAATACCTTCTTCTCTAAAGGCTTCCACATACTCTCTTACCAAATCTCTTTTGCATTTGGTATTGGTGCTCTTATAGTCCGTATATTCCGAATCAAATAGGCAAAAACCGTCATGGTGCTTGGTAGTAAGTACTGCATATTTCATTCCGGCTTCTTTGGCAAGCTTCGCCCACTCTTTGGGATTATACCTTACCGGGTTAAATTCTTCAAAGTAGCTGTCATAGTCTTCTGTGGGGATTCTCTCAGCACTTTTTACCCATTCTCCTCTGGCAGGGATGGCATACAGCCCCCAATGAATAAACATCCCAAACCTTGCCTCTGAAAACCATTCTGTTCGTTTTGCTCTTTCTTCAAATAATCCCATACATTTCTCCTTCTCCATTTTCTTATATTTTTACCAATTCATATAATCTTCCTTGACAAGGTCAGTTTATCATTACTATACTGTTTATGTAATGCAAAATACAAACGAAAACTTGAAAAAAATTAACCTGTATTTAGAGAGGTAACTTCCATGGATACATCCTACCTAAGTTCTTTATCCAATCTATCCATTGACTATTACTACGGCGGATATTCCCACCTGGGAAGGTCCTGGAAGGATTATGATGTCATATGCCCTTTTTGCAAAATATACTATATCGTGGAGGGAGAATGTGAGATTAAAATAAAAGGAACGCCTTATGCCGGAAAACGCGGACGCATGTTCTTTATCCCTTCCCAGGTTAAGCATTCCTTCTATCATATTAATGAGAATTTTATTACAAAATACTGGATTCATTTTGATATCAAATCCGGAGCGGGTAATCTCTTAAAGCAGTTCAACCTGCCCTTTTATATCGATGTAACCGATGACAGCGGCATTGTGCACAATTTTCAGGATATTTTTCAGTATTCCAAAGACAATTCCCTTTCAGCCCTTTTCCGGTTAAAATCTGCTATTCTCTCCCTGTTCTCTGAATATATTGAAGCTTCCGGATTAGTCCCTGAAGCCTTCTATTCCGAGAATAATTCTGACTTTAATGGGATTATCTCTTACATTAATAACAATCTGGAGAAAAAGCTTACTCTAGAGGACCTGGCAGCCAGAATGCATATGCATCCAAACTATTTTATCCGCCTGTTTAAAAGTAAAATGGGCACTACTCCCCTAAATTATATTAATACCCTAAAAACCGAGCGGGCAAAATCTCTTCTCGAAAACACTCTGCTCCCTGTCTCTGAAATCATGCTTCAGGTGGGCTGTGAAGACTTAAGCTCTTTTTCGAACTTTTTTAAACATTATACTGGTTATAACCCTCAAAGTTTTCGCAAGAGCTTTGGCATAAAATCTTAATTATGCCTGTTCATACAGATTATAACTTTACCTGCTGCCTATAGAGGTTTCAGGAATTCCTGCAATACCGTGTGCTCTCTCTATGGTTTTATTTAAGTCCTGAAAAAGTTCCGTATACCGAAGGTTCCTTCCGGCTATTCTCGTACATGCCGCATACATGCTGACAGGAATCTCTTCATCATTGTACGTAACTGTCTGCCCATTGCAGGCCAGAATCTTCTGTATCAATTCTTTTGCATCCCTTTCTTCCTGCCGATTTGTAACAAGAGCAAATTCATCTCCGCCTATCCGGAATAATACGCAGCTATCATCTGATAAGGTTTCAATCCTTCGAAGGCATTCTAATATGGCTTTATCACCGCCGCCATTTCCATATTCTCTGTTAATATCCGTCATATGGACCATGTCAAAACATATAATATAACTGTTACTTCTGCTGCTTAATAAATCATAAAGCTCTGAAATATCAACTTTTCTCCTGCTCATTACCGCTCCTCCGTCATATTCGAATTGTATTCTGGGAAATATCCCTGCAAATCGCCATTGCTTCTTAAAGGCAGACGGCGTAGTTCCCCATACTTTAAAGAACGCTCTGGTAAAAACTTCAGGAGAATTATACTGATATTTAAAGGCAATGTCCGTTATGGTAAGGCTGCTGCCTAGTATATCCTTTGCCGCATGGGTAATCCTTCTTTTCTGAATATATTCCTTTAGACCCATGTGAAAGGCATAACCGAACAGCTTCTTAAGACCGGAAAGGGAAGAATGGCAGGCTCCTGCCACATCCTCTAAAGTAAATACATTGCATAAATTATCCTCAATATAATTGATTGCCTCCGTAAGTAGATAGAAGTTCTTCAAAATATCACCTGCCCTTTTACAATTGTTATAACGGTACCGTATGCTATTATCCTATCATAAATGTAAGAATATTACTTGATTTTCTGTACCCATATTAACCACACAAAAAGACAGGGTTAATCCCCTGAGGATTTCCCTGCTTAAAATGTCTTTGTATTTCTTAACTCCAGGAGGACCGCTCTGCAAAGAGGTCTTCCCGTTCTGATAGAATCCAGTCTTTACTTGCCTTACCGTTAATAGTTTCCCATCTAATAATGATAATTTCATCAGTAGAACATGAATAAACGTTACTGCACCGGATAGAACTTTTATATATCCCCAGCATAGGCAATTATGTAAATAATTTCTATGAAATACAGATATTGTATGATATAATCATAGCGATTGCTCCACCGTTTATAAAATCAATTTGAAAGCCGGTCCTACCTATGGAAAATCAAAACAGAAAAAAAACTCTCGTCCAGCAAGCCGGAGTACTTGCAATAGCCGGAATCATATCCCGTATTATAGGGATTTTATATAAGAGCCCCTTAATAGCACTGATCGGGGTTGAGGGCATCGCCTACTATAACTATGCGGGAAATATCTATCTTATCATGCTGTTAATCTCTTCCTACAGTATCCCCTCTGCCGTCTCGAAAGAAATAGCCAAAAAGCTGGTTGTCCATGAATATAGAAATGCCCAGAGAATATTTTATTGTTCTATTCTTTACGTTTTAATTGTCGGCGGTATTTTCAGTACTTTTACTTTTCTTGGTGCCGGCCTGTTCGTGGAAAAAAATTCTGTAAATGTTCTTCAGCTCCTTGCTCCTACTGTCTTCTTATCCGGCTTCTTAGGAGTATTACGAGGCTATTTTCAAGGGCATAATGATATGTTCCACTCCTCCCTTTCCCAAATACTGGAGCAACTATTTAATGCCGTCTTCAGTCTCCTGGCTGCCGGACTTTTTATAAAAACAGTCTCACAGTCTGATTCTACTACAAAGGCTGTTTATGGTGCTATGGGAAGCGCCGTCGGAACCGGTACCGGGGTTCTGTTTGGTCTTATATTTATGTTATTGGTATATTTTTTTAACAGAAAGTCAAGAAAAAGTTATCTTCTGCAAAGCTCAGAGAAACAGCCGGAGCCTTATGCAAAAATATTCAGAAGTATCTTCTTTTATATCACTCCTTTTATCATAAGCACCTGTATTTATAACATGACCGCTACCTTTAACCAGACCATTTACACTAAGATATTAATTTATGGCAAGGGCATCTCCGCCGATCTTGTATCTTCCGGCTATGGCATCTATTCCGGTGAAGCTATTATATTCACCACTATACCCATTGCCATCGCCTCCTCTATCTCTTCTGCCATGCTGCCGGATATAGCCGCAGCTTTTTCACTGGGGAATATAAAAGAAACCAAACGGAGAGTGGACATGTCCGTTCGCTTTGCCATGTTAATATGTATTCCGGCCGCAGTGGGTCTCTTCGTATTGGCAAAACCCATAGTATATACCATGTTCCCGCTAAAGGCCACACTTACACAGGCTTCCGATTTGTTGCGCTGCCTTAGTATTACTGCCATTCTCTATGGTCTCTCCACCATTTCCAATGGCGTTCTGCAAGGCATCGGGAAACTGAATCTTACGACTAAAAATGCCCTTCTGTCCTTATTTATTCAGGCAGCTGTACTGGCAGCTGTATTATCTTACACGGAATTGAACTTATACGCTCTTGTCATTGCAGCTCTCGTTCATTCCTTCCTGATGTGTGTTTTTAATGCAAGATCCATGACTAATTGTTTGAAGTTTGAGATGGATATAAAAAAAAGCTTTGTTATTCCTCTGACGGCTGCAGTATTTATGGGTATCATTGCAGGCTTTCTCTATGATTTACTGCACAATGCCTGCCATAGTAACATCCTGTCCCTTTTACTGACAATAGCCGTTTCCGCTGGGGTTTATTTTACCGCAGTTATCTGGCTTGGCGGCATCAGCGAGAGTGAAATAGCCGCCCTTCCCCAGGGGAAAATATTAGCTGCCATTGCAAAAAAGGTGAAATTATTTTAATATTGTTGAAATAGAAACAAAAATTTAATATAATACTTTAATGTACCAAGGGTGGGAGGACAGGCTATGAGCAAAGAAGAACAACCCATGAACAAAGAAGAACAGGTCTTAATGAATTTCAGAGAAATATATAACAAGATGGCCTGGCTTAATAAGATAAAGATGGAAGTAGGCCTGAAAGGATTTAAGTCCTCTGAAGTCCACTACATCGAATGCATCGGTAGAAATGCAGAGCCCAATGTGACAAAGCTTGCAGAATCTCTGTATATGACCAGGGGGGCCATAAGCAAGATGACCAAGAAGCTCGAAAAAAAGGGCATCATTGAAAGCTACCAGAAGCCGGATAACAAGAAAGAAATCTATTTCCGCCTTACCGAACAGGGCCAAAAAATCTATAACATCCACGAGGAACTGCACCGGGAATTCAGGGAACGGGATAAAGTCGTATTCGAGCAGATAACCGACGAACAATTTGACCGTGTGCTTAGTTTTATAGAAAAATACAACAGTCATTTGGATGCTGAAATAAAGAAGCTGGACATAGATAATAAGCCAGAAGATATTGAATAATAAAATTTAAACCACAGGCAGCCAGGCTCAGTCATGAGCAGGCTGCATTTTTTATTTTTATTAAATTGTTGACAAGGAAACAAAATGGTATTATAGTGAATGTTGACCAGGAAACAAAATCATTACCCCCGAGAGGAGAATTCACATGTTAAAACTTAAATCAAACAATGAAAAGGACACAGAACAAACCGTAGACAGAAAGGCTTTGCTGTTCGGTCTTATGTCTGTGTTCCTTGTTGGTATAGGCTTCACTATCATAACACCTGTCGTGCCATTTTTAGTACAACCTTATACAAATTCCAGTAATCAAGCTATTTTTGTTACACTGCTGACCTCTATCTACGCCTTCTGTGTATTTTTCGCGGCACCAGGACTTGGCGCTCTGAGTGACAGATATGGGCGCCGCCCAGTGCTTCTAATATCCTTTTTGGGCTCTGCCATCGGATACACGGTTTTTGGTATCGGCGGATCTATATGGGTATTATTTGCCGGACGTATAATTGAGGGTATAACAGGCGGCGACATAAGCACTATCTTCGCATACTTCGCAGACATCACCCCCAGAGAACAGCGAACCAAAATCTTTGGATGGGTGAGTGCGATTACAGGTATCGGCACTGCCCTCGGCCCAACTCTGGGCGGGTTGATTGCAGCCAGATTTGGTTACTCCGCACCTATGTTTTTGGCAGCAATAATTACACTACTAAACGTTATCTTCGGATTCTTCTTTATACCTGAGAGTCTTGATAAGAATAACCGCCTGAAAGAGATTCCTCTTGTAAGACTGAATCCCTTTACACAACTTTTAAATGTACTTTCCATGAAAAATGTAGGAAGAATACTTGTCTCAGCTTTCCTTATCTGGGTACCCAACGGATCTCTACAAGCTATTTTCTCCCAATTTTCAATCGACACTTTCAATTGGAAGCCTGCAATAATCGGACTTATGTTTTCAATTATAGGTATTCAGGACATCCTTTCCCAAAGCCTCATAATGCCAAGGCTGCTGTTAAAACTTAGTGATTCACAGATAGCCATTCTTGGTATGATTTCTGAGATTATAGGTTACATCTTTATTGCGGCATCGGCTTTGTTCTCCTACTATCCTCTTATTATCATAGGAATGTTTATCTTTGGTTTCGGCGATTCCATCTTCGGGCCTTCCTTCAATGGGATGGTCTCCAAGTCCGTCACTTCCGGTGAACAGGGTAGAATTCAAGGTGGAAGTCAATCTATTCAGGCTTTGGCAAGAATAACCGGGCCTATCATCGGAGGTCAGATCTATGTATTGCTTGGGCATACCGCGCCTCTTTTTATGGGAATTATTCTAATAACGGCTGCAATACCGGTTTTGTATAAGGTTAAGCATGTTAGTGTGGGGTGATTTTATGTATTGAAGGACGGACGATGGCAGCTGATTCCCTTCAGACA
>JAEXGM010000160.1 GCA_023450835.1 Bacillota bacterium
CGGGGGAATTGCCTGAGAAGATATTAAAGCTGGTAACGCCGCATCTGGAAAACCATGAAACAGTACTGAAAGCCGCCTTGACTTGTGATTATTCATTGGCAGTGAAAGCTTTCTTAAATGATCCCCTAGTGAAAGGAAGAGCTTCCGAAGCAGAGATAGAAAAACTTGTGAAAGATATGATTCAAAATACCATAAAATATTTGCCTAAAGAATGGAAAGTATAAGGAAAAGTGGCAGAGTAAAAGGTTAAAACCAAAGTATTATGGACAAAAGGAACCGTTAGGTTCCTTTTTTTGTGCGGTGTGCCCAGCGGAACTGGACCACATTTACATGGCACATAGCAGAGCAGCCTTATATTACAATCCTGGGACCTGGTACATCGTTTTCAAATTAACTGGACCGATTACTTGTCTAAACTTCCAGAGGTAACATCCAAAAAGCCTCGGCGTAGACCCACCCACTACGCCTACATTTTTTGAATGTTACCTCTGAAAGTTTATCCTGCGTACTCCGCCCAGTTATTTGCAAAAAGATGTACTGGTTTGAAAAAATTATTAGTCGTTTTTGCATAGTTTTAAAAAAATATTGCTTAGAAATCAGCATCAAAATGTATAATAATATATTTGAAAAGCAACAAAAATATATAAAATGACTAAAAACAGGCGGAAATCGCAGGAGGATAAAATATGGAAAAAGGTAAACCGGGGACCTTCAAAAATGCTTTCAAAAGGGATTGGCAATTATATTTGTTGCTGTTAGTGCCGTTGCTGGTGGTAATTATTTTTAATTATGCGGCTTATCCGGGATTGCGGATGGTCTTTATGGATTATAAACCGGCTAAGGGGTATGCAGGCAGTGAGTGGGTCGGATTAGAAATATTTTCTAAGATATTTAAAGATGCGGACTTTATACGGGCACTCCGTAATTCCATTTCATTTAATCTTCTGGACTTGCTGGTAAGTTTCCCCGCACCAATTATTCTGGCATTAATGCTGAATGAATTACGATATCCGAAGTTTAAGAGGGTGACTCAGACTGTCCTGTATCTGCCCCATTTCTTATCCTGGGTTATAATCGGCAGTGTTGCTTATACAATGTTCAGACCAAGCTCAGGTCTGGTAAATATGGTACTGGAAAGTATGGGAGTAATTAAACAGGGAATTCCTTTCCTTACTGAAAAGTGGCATTGGTCAGTTACATATTTAATGATTGGCGTCTGGGCAGGAATGGGATGGGGGACCATTATCTATCTGGCAGCCATATCCGGCGTCAGCGGGGAACTCTATGAGGCGGCTATGATAGATGGTGCCAACCGCTGGAAGAGGATGTGGCATATTACACTTCCGGGTATTAAGGGAACGGTTATTACTTTGTTAATTATGAATTTAGGCCGCATCATGGGCAGTAACTTTGAGCGTCTTGATGTATTCGGCAATACACAGGTAAGAGATTTTCAATATCAGCTGGCTATTTATATCTATGAAAAGGGCCTTGGCGGAGGTAAGTTCAGCCAGTCAACGGCAGTTGGGCTTTTCCAGTCCCTGGTAGGGCTTATGCTGGTATTGTTAGCGGATAAGGTAGCCAAAAAACTTGGCGAGGACGGATTAATTTAGGGGGAAAGCATAATGGATAAAAATAAAAATAAGTCAATTCAAAAGGAAGAGGGAGTATCTGACGGCAGCAGAGCGATTGTTAAATTCAGGCTCAGCGACGCGGTTATGATGCTGATACTTATAGTCCTGTGCGCGACCTGTATTCTGCCGTTTCTGCATTTGGCTGCCAAGTCTGTCTCGGATAACGCCTTTGTACTAGGAAAGCAGGTATATCTATGGCCGAAGGGAATTAATTTTGCTGCCTATATCTCTATTTTTAAAGATGGCTCCATGGTGTATTCCATGGGCTACAGCATCGTAGTGACTGTAATTTTTACCACGCTGGGCATGCTGTGCTGTATCTGTGCGGCCTATCCTCTCTCCAAAAAGAGGTTAATGGGCAGGAACCTGTTCACTTTTCTTTTGATGTTCCCAATGTATTTTGGCGCGGGTCTGATTCCTTCCTATCTGCTGTTAAAAAGCCTGAATCTCCTGGACACTATGTGGGTACTGATTCTGCCTTTGATTTACTCACCTTATAATATGCTTATTATGAAGACTTATTTTCAGGCAAATGTACCTGACAGTTTGGAGGAATCGGCATTTTTGGACGGAGCCACTAACTTTCAGATTTTGGGAAGAATTGTATTGCCTCTTTCCAAACCCATTCTGGCTACCTTGTCGCTGTTCTATGCGGTAGGACGCTGGAATACCTACGCAGATAATAAATTCTATATTAAGACAGAGACATTAAAACTCATTCAATATAAGCTGTATCAGATGGTGGCTTCTGCAACGGAAGCCCAGACAACCAGTTTGTCGGAAGCGGCGGCAGTCACCAGTACCCCCGAGGTATTGCAGGCGGCAGCGATTATGTTTGTTACCATACCGATTATCTGTATCTATCCCTTTTTACAGAAGTATTTTGTAAAGGGTGTTATGGTAGGTGCGGTTAAAGGATAGGCGCAATATTTATATCAGGTGATGGAGGATATGAATTCTGTATCCGGCTTACCTGCCGGGCTTACAGATTTGTATATATACTTTCTAAATTAAGAAGGAGGGAATTAATGTGAAAAAATTTAAAAAAGTTGTTGTTTTATTACTTACTGTTACTATGATTCTTGGTTCTCTGGCAGGCTGCGGTAAGAACAGCGGCAAAAATGGGGGAAATGCAAACGAGACGTCAACGAAAGATTCGGCCACTGCCACGCCTACTGCCACTGCTGAAACAGCTCCTGTCTCCGGAGCTGACGGATGGACAGCATTCGGCGAAAAAGTTACATTAAAGGTACCTGTTTATGACAGAGGCGTTGAAGGTGTACCTACGGTAAATGATAACTATTGGACAAAGTGGGTTCAGGAAAATTTCGGTGACAAGTATAATGTTACGGTTGAATACGTACCCATTACCCGTACGGATGTTATGACAGATTATGCTTTATTGGCTTCCTCAGGAGAACTTCCCACTATTTTAATGGAGTATGACTATCCTAAGGTATCACAGTGGGCATCCGACGGATATCTTACAACCTTCAACATGGATGATTTTGCACAGGTAGCTCCTACCTACTACAATAGGATGGCTGAGCTTGGGCAGCTCCAGTATTCTACCATGAACGGTGACACCTACTTTGCACTGGCGGAGAGACCTTATTATAATACGAACTATTCATTTGCCACCTTCGTACGTATGGACTGGCTAAAGCAGGTTGGCTATGACCATGTTCCCATTCTCCGTTCGGAGTATGTGGACGCTATGAAGAAGATTCAGGAGGCAGGCATTGCAAAGAATCCCGCAGGCGGTGCTATGATTACCGGTGTAGGTTCCGACCAGAATTATGCTTTCAGAACATTTCCTCAGAATGAAGAAGAGTGGGCACAGCTTGGAGATGTTAATATTCCTTCCCTTGGCTCGGATGCTAACTACAAACTGCTTAAGAGAGCAAATGAAGATTATAATTTAGGATTTACAAATCCTGAGTACTACATTACAGATGATGAGACAAATAAAGCCGCATTTATCAACGGAACAGTTTATTCTTACGGCGGATATATCTCTGCTAATATGGACTGGCTGAATTCATTCTATACACAGAATCCTGATGCGGAACTTGCGGTATCACCGGTAGGTGTTGTGGATGAAGAAGGCGGCACTGTTCCCGCATACCGTACCAATAATCCTTTCGGTATGATTGTTGGTTTCTCCTCTTCTGCATCAGCAGATGAACTGAAAGCTGCCTGGATGTACATGGAGTGGATGACCCAGGAAGAGGTTCTTAAGACAATGCAGTGGGGTGTGGAAGGCGAGAATTACAATGTTGATTCCGCAACAGGACTTCCGGTTTCAGTTGGTGACTATAATGGAGATTATAAGCAGGGATACAATAACAGCAAGGATTATTGGTGTATAACGGTGGAAGCCAGAACTGCCGGTACCATTGAAGATGTTATTAAGTCGGCAGTACCTCAGGGCCTGCCTCAGGATTTCACCCAGCAGCTCATTGACCAGTATTATGGACAGAAGACGTTAGCTGAGCAGGGATATGGCTGTCTGGATGTACTTTTCTCAGTTCCCATTGATGCAGAAACTGAATTCAGCGGTGCTCTGACAGAGAAATATAAGGAATACCGTGATAAGCTGACAATGTGCAAGACAGAAGAATTTGATGCTTTGTATAAGGAATATGCCCAGAAATATCTGGAGGCCGGATACCAGAAGATTCAGGAAGAGAGATTACAGGCATATAAGGATGGTCACAGCACAAAGCTGCCTGAAGGTCAGAAAGCCCAATAAATAAAAAAGGGGGCTATTTCTCAACTATCAATTAGTTTTGAAACAGCCCTCTTTTGCATTGCGCTCCGCAGAAAGGGGTGGAAATATTTATCTGACCCAGCCGGTAAACTCAAGGATGGAAGCAATGGGGGATTTTTCTTCCAATGCCAGATTCTGTTTTCGCCAGACTCTTGGCGGCACTCCTAAAAATTTTATAAAACAGCGGTTAAAACTTGAAATGGAATGAAAACCGACCTGCTCGGATACGGAAAGAATGGAAGATTCCGTAGTACGCAGTAACCGGCAGGCTTCGTCAATACGAGTACTATTTAAAAAGTCAAGAGGGGCTGACCCCATAATTTCATGGAAGATTTTCCTGAAATGGCTGACACTGAGGTGGCACATATCAGCAAGCCCCTCAATTGTAACCGGGGTCATATAGTTTTCATGAATATAATCCAGGGCCTTCGATATAATTATCATATTCTCTGATTTAAAATTGGCATCTTTCTGCAGATTATAGGTAGTCTGAATTCTCAGTAATTCAACATACAGAGACAGCATCAGGCCTTTTACACTGGTCTGATAGTTTGATTTTTGACTTTTCAGCTCTTCTACGATTGCACATACAAGATGATAGACCCTGGGATATTCATTCTTATTCATGATATAACGAAATTTGTGAAAATTCGAAATGGGACTTTCGAAATTAGAGGATACATTCAGCAAATCACGGAATAACTCCTGAGGGTCTACGAAGATATAAGACCAAAGGCTGTTCGTACCCGGTGAGCTGTATGTGGTATGCGGAAGATGTCTGGGCACGCAGGTGACATCGCCTTCCTGAAAGGGAATCTTGTTATTTTCAAATTCCATAATTCCGCTGTCTGAATGGCAGATTCCAATTTCCAGACAATTGTGGAAATGAAGACGGCCGCTTTTTATATCAGAGATTCTCCAACGCTCTCCGCTGAGTAACAAAATAGGAAATTGAAGAGCAAGACTGTAATGACGATATTCAATAATCGTTTTTTTGTGTCTGGACATAACTACTCCTTATTTTTATAAATAATGCCGGTTGTCAGTGAGATAGATGGGACCACTTTTATAAGACAGAACGAATGAATATATTACTATATTATCAATAAATTATATTTATTTCAATGTTTTATTTTAAGCTAAATGAAAATTTGTTGTGCAAAATAATGAATTATTTGGGTGAAAACTATCTCTAAGATGTGAAAATGCAATGAAAACAGATGATTTAAAAGGAGTTAATATATAATAGTTAATTGAAAATGCGCAATTTACTGCTTTGCTGCAAATTCTTCTTTCACAGATTAATGATTGGAAATGCACAATTATATTTATATATTGATTGGATTTTTCTGCTGAAATTAATTAATATTTTATTATAGGAATAATGGATTATACGGACTAATAACTATCATACAATTTTTTATCATAAAGGAGAGAAAATGCTGAAATTAAATTATTCTGAGAAGGAGATTCTGGACATAGTAGATAAGATTGTCAGGAAAACAATGACAATGGATTTGACATGGGACTGGCCTTGCGGAGTTGCCTATTATGGAGTATGCAGAGCATATGAGGTAACGGGCAACAAAGAATATCTGGATATGCTCACTCAATGGGCCGATGATTATATTGAACTGGGACTGCCTGATTTTACTGTTAATACCTGTGCAATGGGGCATACATTAATTACATTATATGAAGCCACCGGCAGCCAGAAGTACCTGGATATTGTTATGGAAGAGATAAATTATCTGCGCAGCCATGCACTTCGTTTCGGAGATCATGTATTACAGCACACAGTGTCAAGCGGTAACGATTTTCCGGAGCAGGCTTGGGCGGATACATTGTTCATGGCAGCGTTTTTTATGCTTCGTGCAGGGAAGAAATTAGAGGATCAGGAATTGATAAAGGATGCCCTAAACCAGTATTACTGGCATATAAAGTATCTTCAGGATCCTGCTTCCGGCTTCTGGTATCATGGCTATAACAATATTTCAGGCAATCATATGTCGGGTTTTTTCTGGGGCAGGGCAAATGCCTGGGCGGCCTATACAATGTCAAGAGTAAAAACGGTATTGAAGGATTGGTATCTGTATCCCCAGTGTATGGATATTGAATGCTCTTTAAGGGACCAGCTGGCAGCCCTGAAGCTGGTTCAGAGCGGGAACGGACTCTGGAGAACAATTATAGACGATGAAGAAGCCTATGAAGAAGTATCAGCTTCCTGTGGTATTGCGGCGGCTATGATTAATAATAATAATCCGCTCCATTCAAAATATATACAGAAAGCACTAAACGGTATTCTGGATAATATCAGTGAAGATGGGCGTGTCCTGAATGTATCCGGCGGGACCGCCGTTATGAAAGACAGAGAAGGCTACCGGAATGTGCCGAAGGACTGGATTCAGGGATGGGGTCAGGGTCTGGCCCTCGCAATGTTTTCTGATATGCTTGTGACATCTACAGGGAATTGAGCGCAGGAGGAAATAGAATGAATGGCGAAACAGGTTTTGGAGCATTTACACTGCCGGGTGAATCGGGCTATGAAAAGCTTACGCTGAAACTGGCTGAAAAATGGGGAGCTGATGTAATACGTGACAGTGACGGAACAGAGTTATCTGATGAAATTATAGAGGCAGGTTATAATATTTATTCCACGATATGTATTATCAGAGACCATAATGCCTGGGCAAAGGAGAATCAGGATAAGCTGCAGCAGTGCTTTTTAATTACAAGTCCAAAGGTTGCTGCGGCAGATAGTATGACGGTTCCGCTGATGGAGGATTTCTTTTCCGAGCAGTTTCGTATTAATGCCTCTGAAGCATCCATGAAATACTGGCAGGTTTATGACCGTACGGAAGAAAAGGAGATTTCCCTCCAGGACTGGAGCTATGATGCCGAGCACGAAGCGGTTATCCTCAGCAATATTACCCCCTGGCATAAATACACAGTAAGCTTTATCGCTTACCGTATTTGGGAAGAGATTTCTATGTATAACCATACGACGAATCACTGGAACAAGGAGCATTTGATGCAGATTGATCCGGTATATGAGGAAACACAGGCCTATCTGCTTAACTGGCTGGACCTCTGGTGCAGGGAGCATAGTCAGACCTATGTAGTGAGGTTTACTTCAATGTTTTATAATTTTGCATGGATCTGGGGCAGCAGCGGTCAAAACCGGTATCTTTTTTCAGACTGGGCATCCTACGACTTTACGGTCAGCCCTCTTGCATTGGACAGATTTGAGGAAAAATACGGTTATCGCCTGGCGGCGGAGGATTTTGTAAATCAGGGAAAATTCAATGTAACACACAGACCCGGTGATAAACGCAAGTTGGACTGGATGGAATTCATCAATGGTTTTGTGATAAATTTCGGAAAAGCACTGATTGATGTTGTACATAAGTATGGTAAACTTGCCTATGTTTTTTATGATGACAGCTGGGTCGGAATTGAGCCGTATAATGGAAGATTCCAGGAGTTTGGATTTGACGGCATTATTAAGTGCGTCTTTTCGGGGTTTGAAGCCAGACTCTGCTCCGGCGTAAATACGGGTACCCATGAACTGAGGCTGCATCCATATCTTTTTCCGACGGGTCTTGGCGGAGCGCCAACCTTTATGGAAGGGGGGGATCCAACCAGGGATGCACAGCAATATTGGATTAATATTCGCCGTGCTTTGCTTCGGGCGCCCATTGACCGGATAGGGCTTGGAGGATATCTTCATCTGACGAAGGATTTTCCGGAATTTTGTGATTATATAGAGAAGATTGCAAATGAGTTCAGAAGTATAAAAGAATTACATAAGTCAGGAAGACCCTATACCGCCGGCACCAGAGTGGCGGTTCTGCATAGCTGGGGGAAATTACGTTCATGGACCCTGTCCGGGCATTTTCACGAAACTTATATGCATGATTTAATTCATGTCAACGAGGCCCTGTCCGGACTTCCGTTAGAGGTATCCTTTCTCAGCTTTGAAGAAGTAAAGCAGGGTGCCTTAGAAGAAGTTGATGTAGTCATTAATGCAGGCTGCGCAGGTTCCGCCTGGAGCGGAGGGGCGGATTGGAAGGACGATGAGGTAATAGAAATATTGACAAAGTGGGTATATGGCGGAGGAGCCTTTATAGGAATCAATGAGCCTTCTGCGGTTTCAGGCTATGACACCTTTTTTCGCATGGCACATGTACTGGGAGTGGATGAGGATACCGGTGCCAGGGTAAGCCATGGAAAATGGGAGTATCATGTTGAAGAAGAGAAGGGCCTTTTACCGGATAATTACCATATAGAACCGAAGGAAAACATCTATCTTACAGACGGAAAGGCAAAGGTTCTGGCGGAAAAGACCGGTAGGCCGGTTCTGACTGCCTATAGTTTCGGAGAGGGCATGGGAATTTATCTGCCTTCCTTCCGGTTAAGCCTTGAAAATACAAGAATGTTGTTTCAAATCATTCTCTATGCAGGCAGGGAAGGAATGGACGGAAAATATATTACAGATAATCCTTTTACGGAATGTGCTTATTACCCGGAAAGCAGAACTTTAGTGCTTTTGAATAACAGTGATACGGAGCAGACGACCAGGATAAAAACGGATTATGGCAGTATAACGGCTGCTTTGGAGGCATTTGAAAGTAAAATCCTGGAGCTGTAGAAAAGGAGCTTATAACCGTTATGCCTCTTGGGGAGAGACATTTCCTGCTTTTCTTGAGGTACCGCTGCCGTAAGACTGACTTTTGGATAGACACTTGTTATAATATAGATGAGGGAGGGAGAAGATGCAGATTGGAATACGGTTACATGATACCTATGATCTTCCTTTGGAAGAAAGGTTAAGAATTGTAAAAGATCAGGGATTTTGCTGCGCTCATGTTGCTTTGTATAAAGTTTTAAAGGATTATACAGTAACTCCGGGAATTTTAACACCGGGTCTGGCAATGTACTTGAAAAAGCTTTTTCAAAACTATAATATAGATATAGCAGTTTTAGGGTGTTATCTTAATCTGGCAAATCCGGATGCCGTTCAGTTGGAGAGGACAATAGACAGTTACCTTGCTCATATTCGTTTCGCCTCCCTTCTGGGATGCGGAGTACTTGGAACAGAAACAGGCGCTCCCAATACGTCCTATTCTTATGAGCCGGCCTGCCATGGGGAGGAGGCTCTTCAAACTCTGATACAAAATCTTGGCCGTGTAGTTACCTATGCTGAAAAAATGGGTGTAATAATTGCAATAGAACCTGTGCGAAGCCATATTGTATATACCCCCAAAATTGCAAGAAGAGTCCTGGATGAAATTAATTCTCCTAATTTACAGATTATATTCGATCCGGTCAATTTATTGGAAATGGATAATTATAAACAGCAGGAACAGGTAATTAGAGAAGCAATTGATTTACTTGGTGATGATATAGCAGTTATTCATATGAAGGATTATCTTGTTCAGGAGGGGAAAATGGTATCAGTTGCGGCAGGAATGGGTGATATGGATTATACCCCGGTCATTGATTTTATCAAAAAAAGAAAGCCCATGATTCAATGCACTCTGGAAGATACAACACCTAAAAATGCCGTGGCGGCAAGAGAGTTCATACAGAACTTATGGGAAAGCAGTAATTTTGCAGTATTTACAGAAGGCCAAAGCTTTTGAAGAAATGGATTAAGCGATTAAAAAGGAGAGAATGGCATGGTAAAAGGATTTAAAATGAAGCTGTACCAGGGACAGGAAGAGGAATATGAAAGGCGTCACAATGAGTTATGGCCAGAAATGCAGGAGATGATTCATCAGCATGGAGGCAGAAATTACACTATTTTTTTGGATAGAGAAACACTTACTTTGTTTGGGTATATTGAAATCGAAGATGAAGCATTATGGGCAAAGGGAGCGGATACTGCTATAAACAGAAAATGGTGGGATTACATGGCTGACATTATGGAAACCAATGAGGATAACAGCCCAGTCAGTGTAGACTTACATGAAGTTTTTCATTTAGATTGACAGTAATTACGAGATTTGCGGAGTTATGTACATATGATGAGTAAAGATAGTCGGAATAGGTAACTTTAAATAAGAAACGGTAGGACCCGGCAATTGTTTGCGGCCTGCCGTTTTTTACAATATAGAGGTAGAGATATAGGAGATTTCATATTGGAGAGAGGGAAGGGAATTGAAAGAACTGTTAGAAAAATTCTTGTACAAATACGAGCAGGATATTAAGGAAGAAGCGGAGAGATTAAGGAATCAACCCATGCCGGTTTTGACGGAGAGTCTGTTTTCGCTATTTGAAACAACAGGAAACCGCCTTCAGTATGAAGAGGTGTATTTCTTGAGAAGAAAATATCTGCTGGTGTTTGGAATGGCTGCGTTATTATGGAACAGAAAAGAGGATATTCTGAAGCTGAAGGAGGTCATCGAAGATATCTGCAATGAGACATGCTGGGCGCTGCCTGCCCATGTAAATCGAGGAGAGGACAGGAATTGGAAGATAACCATTGATTTGTTCGCCAGTGAGACGGCACAGGCATTAGCTGAAATCGTAAGTATTTTAAAAAGCGAATTATCGGAAGAAGTCAGGAATCTGGTGAAGAAACAGGTATATGAGAGAGTCTTAAATCCGTTTTATCAGTCAGAGGTACCGTATGCCGGCTGGGAGAAGGAGACTCATAACTGGTGCGCTGTTTGCGCCGGCTCCATAGGCAGTGCTACGATTTATCTTATGGAAGATAATCAGGAACTTAGGAAGTGCCTGGAGAGAATTACAGAGGCATTGACCTGGTATATCAAAGGGTTTCCGGCTGATGGCACCTGTATGGAAGGTCTGGGGTATTACACCTATGGAATGACCTATTATACTGGCTTTGCAGAGCAGCTATATCAATATACGCATGGAGAAATCGACCTCTTAGCTTCTGAAAAATGCTCCAACATTGCTGCCTTTCAGCAAAAGTGTTATTTCCCGGGAGGAGTTACTTTAAGCTTCTCGGATGGCAGCAGCAGGGAGAAGTTTCGCCTTGGTTTAACCAGTTATCTTGCTTCGCATTTTAAGGATGTGGAGATTCCTGACCTTTCTCTTGCAGCAGGAGTGATGGATGACCCCTGTGCCAGGTGGATGGGAGCGTACAGAGATTATATCTGGACGAAAAAGTATCTGGAGGAGCCTTTATATACGCAAGGAGCCGGAAAGCAGTTTGAGATACTACCGGATGCCCAATGGGCTGTCTTTAAAAGTCCTGCCGGAGCCGCTCTGGCGGCCAAAGGCGGAAATAACCAGGAAGCCCATAATCACAATGATGTGGGCAGTTTCTTGTATGTAAAAAAGGGAGAGCTGCTTTTAGAGGACCTGGGAGCCGGAGAATATACGAAAGAATATTTTGGTGAAGGGCGCTACGGGATTCTTTGCAACAGTTCCCTGGGACATAATGTTCCAATCGTTAATAACGGATTTCAAAAAGCGGGAAAGCAGTATACCTGTGATAACTTTAAAGCAGATGAAGAAGGAAATATCTTAATCAGTTACGGCAAAGCCTATGGGGACGATTCCCTGGAATCACTTATTCGTATAATTCATTTTGAACCCTCCAGTGGAGAGACCAGAATAGAGGACAGGTTTTGGGGGACTAAGGATAAGCTTACTGCCGCCGAGAATCTGGTTACCCGCTATGAACCGGTTGTCAATAAGAATGAAATATTTATCCGCGGTGAAAAGGCTTCTCTAAGAATCCGGTTAGAAGAATATCCAGGAGAGATACACTGCCTGCCAAGAATACATAAAGACCATGCAGGAAAAGAACAGAGAGTCTGGTTGATTCAGTGGGATGTACCGGTGAAAGATGGCTATGGAGGTATGGCATTCTACATAAGCTAATTCTTTAGAAAATATGTTTAGCAGAGTAAATGCTTATATAGATTATAGATGATAGAGATTATAAAGATTATGTAGATTATATAGACAAGGTACAATAATGAAAATTATAAATACGAGTATCATAAGACCTGTTTCAATCTGTTTACAGGCAATTTGCACCAAACAGAAAGAACGAATGCGCCTTGGCACCAGCAAATGCGCTTTAGAATCAGCGCATGAGTCTTTCTGTTTGGTGCAAATTGCCGTCCCATTGTGAAAAACTGACCTTATAATGCTCAAATATATATAAATGAAATCAGAATAACATTCATACCAGTGGAGGAATATTTCATGCAGCAAGAGGAGAAAAATTATTTATTCGTACATTTTACCGGAGAATCTTCAGAGGGGGAGCAGATATACTTTTCCGTCAGCCGGGACGGGTTACACTGGCAGGACTTAAATAACGGTAAGCCGGTAATAAAATCCTGTATGGGAGAGATGGGAGTCAGGGATCCTTTTATTTTGCGTTCCCAATTGGATGGGTGTTTTTATATCATAGGAACAGACCTTAGGATTGCAAATGAAAAGGGATGGGCCGTGGCCCAGGAGCAGGGAAGTATGAATATGCTCATCTGGCAGTCAAAGGATTTGATTCACTGGTCAGAACCCTGGAGTTTTCAGGTGGATATTCCGGGAGCCGGTTGTGTTTGGGCACCGGAAGCAATTTATGATTCCGAGGAGAAAGCATATCTGGTAATCTGGGCATCCAAAGTTATGGAACCGGGAGAAAGCGTACGAAAACACAGGATTTACTGTTCCTATACACAGGATTTTGCAGAGTTTACAAAACCCCAGAAGTATATTGAACGCAGCCATGATGTCATAGACACCACTATCATAGAGGAAGATGGAGTATTCTACCGCTTTTCCAAGGATGAAACTACAAAAAATATCCGTATGGACTGTGGGCGGCATCTGCAGGGAGAGTTTCAGGAAATCGTTTCAGAGTCCTTGAATTCAATTATGGGAGTAGAAGGTCCGATTGCTTTTCCGATGCAAGAAAAGGGCATCTGGTGCCTGATGGCAGACCAATTTGCCGAAGGGCTTGGATACCTGCCGCTGATTTGCAAGGACCTGAAAGAAGGAATATTTCAAAAGGCAGAGCCGGAACAGTATGATATGGGAGAAAATAAGAAACGGCATGGCTCCATATTGGTATTAAGTGAGGAAGAATATGAAAGAGTCCTGAAATATTGGGGAAATGCTGCGTTAAAGCCTTTGATTCCCGGTCTGTTTGCAGACCCGGATGTTATAAAATATAAGGGTAAGTACTATCTGTATCCGACTACCGATGGCTATAACAATTGGAGCGGTACACAGTTTCATGCATTTTCTTCTGATAATCTCAGAGACTGGAAGGATGAAGGGATTATTCTGGATGTAGCCGCAGAGCAGGTTCCATGGGCAGTAGGCTGTGCCTGGGCGCCCACAATTTTTGAAAGAGAGGGAAGATTTTATTATTATTTCTGCGCAAAAAGAGCGGATGGCGTATCCTGTATTGGAGTGGCAGTAAGTGATTCTCCGGTCCATGGCTTTAAGGCAGAAGCGAACCCCCTTATAACCCCTGAAATTCTGAAAGCAAACGGAATCAGAATGAGCCAGACCATCGACCCTTCCATCTATGAAGAAAACGGAGAGGTCTATCTGCTCTTTGGTAATGGCAGTGCGGCTATTGTAAAGTTAAGTGAGGATTTACTTCACATACATCCTGAGACAATGAAAAATCTTGAGGGAACTTATGATTTCAGAGAGGCAATCACTGTCTTAAAAAAGAAGGGAATTTATCATTTCACCTGGTCCTGTGATGATACGGGCAGTGAAGATTATCACGTGAACTATGGAATATCGGAGTCTTTATATGGTCCGATACAGTTTCAATATCCGGTACTTGAGAAAAATCCAGATCTGGATATTCTGGGGACAGGGCATCATTGTATCTTCAAAGAGCCGGGAGAAGAGAAGTACTATATTGTTTATCACCGGTTTGGGACACCGCTAAGTAAGTATACAGAGGGAAAAGGATTCCACCGGGAGTTATGTTTGGATAAGATAGAATTTAATGATAAGGGGCTGCTGCAGCCGGTAAAGGCAGGCAGAAGCTTAATCTAAAGAAAGTATACGGACAGGTCCGGAAGGAGAAATGGAAGGATGACGAATGTCTGATTGGTTATTAAAGACGTGTATTATCTCCATAAAATCTCCATATCCGTTTGGTAATATCCTCTTGTTTGAACTAAAAAATAAAACGTTTGGGAGGATCTTTATTAAATGAATTCTATGACACATTACATGGAATTACTTTCAACTGCACAGCCATGGCATTTACTGATTTTTATGGCGGTTCCCGTTATTTGTGCAGAAACCCTTGCTATTACGGAAATGATTATTCTGTTTACAAGGAACATGACAGGCGCAGCGAAGAAAGTAAGCAAGGCTACCGGTATTTTTGCAGGCATTTATTTTCTTGGAATTTTTATCTATCTCTTTATAAATGCGGTAGTACCTCTTACCGTATCCGGTGATTGGAGAGGACCGGCCGATGTAATTGCAGTTGGTTTCTATCTTTTAGGTGTCGTTCCTTTTATGGGAATGTTCTTATTGGAGACAGGCTTAATCGGAAAGAGAAGAGATGAACAAAGCAAGCTTAAGCTTCATGCCATATTCGTTGGTATATTCCTGGTAGTTGCACATATAGCAATGATATTTGGTATGATTAAACCGGAATTATTAATCATGAAAATGTAATAAATAACATAGTTCGTTTTTGTTAAGAAACATTTTAACAATAAAAGGTCAATCCGTTATAATATAATACCCTCAGAGCAGACAATGAAAGAATAAAAGCATTGTTTGACCCTGAGGGTGTTTTTTATAAGATAATCAAGTAATGGTGCTTGTATTTTTAATCTATGGTTCCATTATGTACAATTGCTGTCTTTGTAGCACCAGAACCAATCCATACAATTAAGGTCCGATTCTGCGGGGTTATCGGCACGTTCCTGCAATTTGTCATAAGTAGTGGGAGCGGGTACCATGGCAGGACCTCCCGGTTCCCAATTGGCAGGTGTCACGACCTTGCATTTATCGGTGGTCTGCATGGCAGTTAAAAGGCGAAGCATCTCGTAGGTATTTCTGCCGTTTGTAAGAGGATATACCATAATTGCACGGACGGTCTGTTCAGGATCAATAAAAAATACATTTCGGACGGTTTCCTGTTTGTTGACACCGGGAGATATCATTCCGTATACATTTGCAATATCAGCCATACGATCTGCTATAATAGGAAATGGAATCTGAACCCCTGTCAGCAGATAAATCTGGTGTACCCATGCCAGGTGGGAAGGGTTACTGTCTATACTAAGTCCTAACAGTTTGGCATTCAATGCTTCAAATTGATCATTTGCCTGTGCCAAGGCAACAAACTCAGTAGTACAAACCGGAGTAAAGTCTCCCGGATGTGAAAAAAGAATTACCCAGTGACCTCTATAGTCAGACAGGTTGATTTGACCGAAGGTGGTCATAGCCGTAAAATCAGGAGCCTTCATACCAAGTGTAATATTCATAAAGATACCCGGAAAATGGTTTGTAACATTATATGAGGATAAGTCAGGAGATAGTAGCGCTATCTTCCTATTAATAAATATTTGAAAAAAATAGCAGTTTAGAGTACTTCTAAATAGAAATATGTTTTGTAATTTTATGAAGTTTCATATAAAATAATAGAATACAGAATCCATATTTACATCAGAAAGTGAGGACTTTGCCATGCCAATGATAGACATGCCGTTAGAAGAACTAAAAAAATATCAGGGAATTAATCCACGTCCGAAAGATTTCGCAGAGTATTGGGAGAGAGCTCTTTTAGAAATGAAAGCCGTAGAGCCTAAGGTGGAATTGGTTCCAGCAAGCTTTCAGGTGCCATATGCAGAGTGTTTTGATTTATACTTTACCGGTGTCAGAGATGCAAGAATCCATGTAAAATATGTACGTCCCAAGAGTGTTCAGGGTAAACATCCGGCTGTATTGATGTTTCACGGTTACAGCGGTAATGCCGGTGACTGGAGTGATAAACTTGTATTTGCGGCTCTGGGTTATTCTGTCTTTGCAATGGACTGCCGCGGACAGGGCGGTTATTCCCAGGATGCAGGCGGGGTAAAGGGAAATACTTTACATGGGCATATTATCAGAGGCCTTGATGATGAGCCTGATAATCTGCTGTTCAGGCATATTTTTCTGGACACGGCGGAACTGGCGGATATTGCTCTTAATATGCCGGAGGTTGACGCCGAGAAGGTCTATGCTATGGGAGGCTCCCAGGGAGGAGCACTGACCCTTGCCTGCGCGTCTCTGGAGCCAAGAATCAGTAAACTAGCACCGACCTATCCTTTCTTAAGTGATTACAAAAGAGTATGGGAGATGGACTTGGCAAAGGATGCTTATGAGGAACTAAAGCAATATTTCAGAATGTTTGATCCCATTCACCAGAGAGAAGAGGAAATATTTACGAAGCTTGGATACATTGACATACAGAACCTGGCAGAAAGAATCAAAGGAAAAGTATTATTTGTAACCGGATTGATGGACACAATTTGTCCGCCTTCTACCCAATTTGCTGTTTATAATAAAATAACCTCCGAAAAAGAACAGATTATCTATCCGGATTATGGACATGAATATTTACCGGGGTTAAGTGACCGGGCGATTCAGTTCTTTCAGGAATAATCTTAGAGGATTAACTTGACTGCTCTTTCAAAATAAGATTTTATATGCTATAATAACCCTTAATATAAAACGAAATCTTAAGGCCAATTATATAATGCCGAGTCTTTTAGAAAGAAGGATAAAGAGTGTCTGATTGTTATTGTAGCGAAGGGGATATAAAACGTAAGATACGAAATCTTAAGAAGATGGAATTAAAGCTAAGATTTCATCAGTATGAAGGAAGTAATTCCTATAAAGGCTGGGAAATTCAAAAGACTGTGCCGAAAGCACTGGTCTGGGACGAATTCTTTTGCCTGCAGGATAGCTGCCGCAGAGCCAAGTTTACAATGAAAGACTTAGCCGTGATGGACAGAGACAGCTTAAAGAATGTGATAAGCCAGTATTATTATGCTGTTTACTATAAGATATTTCAGGAAACCGGCCTCTTTGACAGCAGTCTTTATAATCCTGATGTACTTGAGAAGATGGGATTATCTTATGATGCCGATGCCAGAGCAATCAAGAAGCGTTTTCGTGAGCTTGCCAAGGAATATCATCCGGATGCAGGCGGAAGCAGTGAGAAATTTATGGAATTATTAGAACAAATGGATTCTTTACATCTGAATAGTTAAGATATAGCGGGCCTTCATCGGCCCGCTTTTTGTTTGCTGTAATGTTTCCTCTGTCTGCAGAAAGTTTGTTATAAGAAAGTTTCTTATTCGGTTACATGGATGGTGCAGCGGATTTTAACGCCATCCTCTGCGGCATAAATATAAGCCTTGCCTTTTTGGATACCGGTGACATTCCCGGAATTATCAACGGCAGCGATATTTAGGTTGCTGGAAGACCAGACGGGAGTATTTCCGGAAGATACGGCCGCCGTAACCTTTTTAACTTCACCCTTCTTGAGGGTTACGTCATAGGAGCTCAAAGTGATTTCCGGCTGCTTTACAGTAATGGTACAGGTCTTTGCCACACCGCTTACCGTGGCGGATATGGTTGCGGTACCGTGTTTTAAGGCTGTGACGTTTCCGTTCTCATCTACGACGGCAACACTTTTCTTATTGGTTTTCCAGATGGGGGGAAGGGCAGAAGAAACCTTGGTGCTAAGCTGGAAGGTCTGCCCGCGGTAAAGAGAAATACTTGTGCGGTTTAAGGTGATAGAGGGAGATTTTACAGTGATGGTAACCGTATCGGTACTTTTGTCAGAAGAAGCCGTGATAACAGTCTTTCCGGGTTTAATGCCGGTGACTACCCCCGCTTCATCGATGGTGGCTATACTTTTTAGACTGCTTTTCCAGACAACGGTGGAGCCGTTTGATGTTTTAGAAGAAAGCAGCAGAGTTTCACCTGCTTCAATTGATGTTTTTGCGGATTGGATAGTTATAACGGTCTTTCGCACCGTTATCTTGCAGGAAGCTTCCGCCTTGTTTATTTTAGCTGTTATGGTGGCTGTTCCTGCGCCTTTTGCAGTTATGTATCCATAGGTATTTACGGAAGCAACTTTGGAGTCACTGCTTTTAAAGACAGGGAATTTACCGGTGGAAGCGACGGCATATAATTGGAATTTTTCACCGATATTAAGCGTTTCACTGTAATTGGACAGTAGGACAAAAGGGATGATATCAAAGGTGTCGGCATGAAGTTTCGTTGCCGGAAGAAATATAAGAATAAGGCATAGCAAGAATGATATTGAGACTTTTAAGGTGCGTGGCATTCGTAATCCTCCTTATTATAAGAGGAAAAGAATTACAGCAAACAAGGTAATTGTAGCATCCGGAAACATATTTGTAAAGAAATTATTTTCCAATCTTGCACTTCCTTTTTTATGTAAACTTTGATACAATAACTGCATAATAAAAGTGGGTGAGGTGTTTCTATGAGAGTATTGATATTAACCTGTAATACAGGCGAAGGGCACAACACAGCAGCTAAGGCAATTGAAGAATATCTGACAGAACAGGGACATTGTGCTGTAGTGCTTGAATTTATGAAGTTGGCAGGAGAGAAGCATGACAGAAGAATAAGCAGGTCTTATATCGTTTCTACGAAGTATGTGCCGTATATATTCCATCTTTTTTATAGAGCAGGAGCGGCTTTATCTTCGCCAAACAGAAAATCTCCCGTTTATTATTCCAATGCAGGTATGGCAAAGTACTTGCATCAATATTTAGAAGACAATGAAGCGTTTGATATAATTGTGGCTACCCATCTATACGCGGGGGAGACCCTGACTTATATGAAGAGAAAAGGTATGCTAAAGCAAAAGGTGGTATCGATACAGACAGATTATACCTGGAGCCCCTTTTGGGAAGAAACCTTATGTGATGCTTTTGTTATACCCCATGAGGAACTTACAGAGAATTTTACATCAAAGGGTATCCCAAAGGATAAACTGTACCCTTTTGGAATTCCTGTCAGAACAGAGTTTTTTCATTCTATTGACAAAAAGAAAGCAAAGAAACTCTTAAAACTGCCGGAAGATAAGCAGATGTATCTGATTATGGGTGGCAGTATGGGCTTTGGTAAGATAAGAAGATTTACCAGACAATTGGCGAAAAGCTGTACGAATGGTGAGCATATTACGGTTATCTGCGGTACCAATGAAATATTAAAACGCGCTTTAAAGAAAGATTTTAAAGAAAATAAAAAAGTACATATTATTGGATTTACCAGAAAAGTTTCCTTATATATGGATGCCAGCGATGTGGTATACACCAAACCGGGCGGACTCTCCTCCACAGAAGTCATGATAAAGAACAGACCTATGATTCACACAGCACCTATACCGGGCTGTGAGATCGATAATCTGAAGTTCTTTCTGCCAAGGAGGATATCCCTGGCGCCAAAGAAGATTTCGGAACAGATAGAGTTCGGGAAAAAACTTGTTAATGATAAAGAGCTGCAAAAAGAAATGCTTGCTGCCCAGAGGCAGTATGCCAAACCGGAAGCGGCGGCGGATATCAGTCAATTATTGGAGCAGATGACAGAGTTGGAGGGCTAGTGTGAAATAAAAGACATTTCACATCCGGCACCCCGTGGCCTCACGGCCAAATGTCCGTTAGTGTGAAAATCAAAGAGCAATTTTCACACATGTTTGTGCCTGCGAAATCCTCGGCGCAAACATGAGGCGCGCTGGAAAGGGGATAATATGAGATATCTAATTTTCATTGCCGCAGGTTATTGCTGCGGAAGCATCCTGTTTGCTTATATTTTACCTAAAATGTTTTATCATGTGGATATTACTCAGATGAGTGAGGATAAGAACCCGGGGACCCATAATGTCTTTAAGTACGGAAATAAGATGGTTGGTACCGAAGTTCTTATCCTGGAGCTGTTAAAAGGCTTTCTGCCAATATACATAGGGACTCAGTTTTTAGATACCAACAACAATATTTTTGCTATTGTAATGGCAGCTCCGGTGTTGGGTCATGCATACCCTCTTTTTCGGCATGGCAGAGGAGGTAAGGCGATAGCCGTATCCTTCGGAGTGTTGATGGGCCTGTATCCTATTATCACACCATTGTCTCTCCTGATACTTTTCTACATAGTATTTTCCTGTGTTATCAGGATAAGTCCGGATGCCTGCAAAAGTATGATAACATTTATATGTTTTGGCATTTCGTCCGTACTGCTAAATGACAGCAGAGCAGTGACAGCAGGCTGCATCATAATCGCAGTCATTGTTTTATACCGGCATTACCAAAGACATGTGACGGAGAATCTTGAAGTTTCGTTTTTTCAAAAAGAGCTGTTCAGCAGGTAGAAAAGCAGACGAGATGTAAAATTTCAGAGGGAAAGTAAATTCTTTTCAGAGGAGAAGACGTGTATAAACCAGCGAATGAGAGATTGTTACCGGAGCAGGCAGAATTACTCCATACAATATTAAAGTCGAACCAAACAATTTATTCCGTGATACAAAAGGCAGAAGATATCTGTAAAGAGCCTTACTATATTGGTGCAGGCTGCATTGCTCAGACCGTATGGAATTATCAGAACGGTTATGAGCCGATGTATGGTATTTCTGATATTGATTTCGTTTATTTTGATGATAAGGATTTGTCCTATGAGACAGAGAATCAGAAAATACAGTTAATCAGAAAGGAACTGGGAGCACCCGTTGAGGTGGATATCAAGAATCAGGCAAGAGTACATCTGTGGTATGAACAGCACTTTGGTTACCCGGTCGACCCTTATCGTTCGCTGGAAGATGCCATAAATACCTGGCCCACTACTGCGTCGGCAGCAGGAGTAAGGCTGGAGAGCGGAAAGCTTGCCGTTTATGCACCATTTGGCCTGGATGATTTATTCGCTCAGATTATAAGAGCTAACAAAGTCAGGATAACCAGGGAAATCTATGAGGCAAAGGTGACTAAATGGACAGCAAAATGGAATACCCTTAACGTGGTCCCTTGGGAGACGAAGGCAGTATAGAAACAGGATGAAGGAAAATAAAACAGAATTAGAAAATAAAAAGGGGGAAAGCACCTTAAAAGCCATGTATTTAACAGACTTTTAAGATGCTTTCCCTGTAATTATTATTCTTTAAAAGCTAAGAGGAGTTTTGGGTTAACGATTCTTATAATTAGAGGCAACTTCCTTCCAATCAACTACATCGAAAAATGCTTTTACATAATCTACTCTTAAATTCTTATATTTCAGGTAATATGCATGTTCCCATACATCAATACCAAGGATAGGAACCCATTCGCCCTTAGATTCCATAATCGGGTTGTCCTGATTGGGGCTTGAACTTACCTGCAAGGTTCCGTCTTTCTTAGCAGAGAGCCACGCCCAGCCGGAACCAAATCTTGCAGCAGCAGCCTGAGACAGCTTCTCCTTTAATGCATCAAAACTTCCGAAATCCTTCCTGATCTGTTCTGCCAGATCACCTTCCGGCTCGCCTCCTCCGTTGGGAGAGAGTGTTGAGAAATAAAGATTATGATTATAGAAGCCGCCACCGTTATTTTTGATGGCATTTCTTTGAGCTTCGTCTGCAATGTCACCAAGAGAAGTAAAGATTTCTTCAATAGACTTTGCTGAAAGCTCCGGTAATTTTTCCAAGGCAGCATTTAGATTATTGGTATAGGTGGCATGGTGCTTGGTGTAATGGGTCACCATAGTAAGCTCGTCGATGTGGGGTTCCAGTGCATTAAAATCATATTTAAGTTCTACTTGTTTAAACATATTAGGTCACTCCTTTTATTTGATTTATTATTTATAATTGATAATGAGAATTGATATTATTTATTATGGTTATATTATGCCACAAGAATTAATTTAATGCAATACAATTTATCAAAATTTAATAATTTTTTCCTTTGCTTTCTATTGCCTTAAAAAAGGAAGGCAATTACTTCGATTACGATATTATTTTAAGTTTTAATGAGACAAATAATACGAAATAAAATAAGGCATATTCTGTATTGACAGATAAATACATATTATTTAAACTTGATATTATATGTCGAATGAAGTAAAGTAATATTGACAGAAGATATAAAACTAACGCAGGAGGAAAATATATAGTAAGGGTTTCTATATATGAAATATGTCTATGAAGCAATTAAAGGGTGTTTCTATTCGGGTAAAGCTGATTGCAAGCTTTCTGATTATTCTGGTATTTGTTATTTCCACAGGAATTATTGCATCCAGCAGTGTATATAGTGTGTCAAAAAACGGCGAAGATATGTATAGTTATAATCTGAAAAGCATCGATATATTGCATCAGATTAAAGAAAATAATGTACAGGTGAAGGCATATCTGTTAGAAGCGGTATATGCTCAGAGCTTTCAGACAACAAATAAAGTTGTTCCTTTAATTAATAATCTAAATACAAAGAATAAACTTTTAATGGCGGGCTATGAGCAGAATCTGTTAAAAGCTGATAACAAGAAAGCGTGGGAGGCTTATAAAGATGAGCTTACCAAATATTCCACATCCAGAGATGAAATCATAAAGTTCGTATCTCAGGGAAACAATGCCATGGCAAAGGGATTGCTGGAAGACTTTGAAACGAGCCGGGTCGCTATGCAGGATCAGTTGGACAAATTAGTCGGAAGCAACCAAAAGATAGCTGAAAGCAAGAACAAAGAGAATCAATCCAGCGTTGCAAAAGTTACGTTTAGTACCATGCTGATTACAGTAATAGGCGGTATTGTTGCTATAAGTCTCGGACTTATCATATCCTTTTACATAACCGGGAACTTAAAGAAGGGACTGCAGTTTGCAAAAGCCCTGGAAAACGGGGATTTGACCTACAAAGTACATTTTAGAGGTAATGATGAGTTTGGTAAACTGCTTCAGTCCATGGGAATAGCGCAGGAAAGAATGAGAGATACCGTATCTAATATTATGGAGAGAACCATGGAAGTGGCCGCCTCCAGTCAGGAGCTTTCCGCTGCAATTGAAGAAGTATCTACTACCTTCACTTCTATTAATGAAAATACAGAAAATATTGTAAATGGAATTTTGGATGTGAATTCGGCAACAGAAGAGCTCACAGCTACCATAGATCAGGTCAATTCCGGTGTAACCCAGCTGGCATCCAGTTCTTCCGACGGCAATATGCACTCTATTGAGATTAAGAACCGTGCGGTAAGCATCAAAGAAAACGGATTAAAATCCAAGGAATTGGCAGATTCACTCTACGATGAAAAAGAAGAGAAGATACAGCAGTCAATTGAAAAATCAAAAGTGGTGGAGGAGATATCCATTATTGCCAGTTCAATCGCTTCCATTGCGGAACAGACCAATCTTTTGTCACTCAATGCAGCTATTGAAGCAGCAAGAGCGGGGGAGCATGGCAGAGGGTTTGCGGTAGTTGCCGATGAGATCAGAAGTCTGGCAGAACAGTCTTCTAATTATGTAAAGGATATTGCAGAACTTGTCGGCAAGGTAATAAGCTCTGTAAATGATTTAGCGGAAAATTCAAGGGAAGTACTGCATTTTGTAGACAATAGAGTACGTGAGGATTACGATTTACTGATACAGACCGGAGAAAGTTACGAAAACGATGCTATTTATGTAAATGGGCTTTCACAGGACACAGCTTCCATGTCCGAAGAATTGAATGCTTCTACGGAAGAAATCAGCAGTGTGGTACAGAGTATTGCCAGTAATATGGAAGGAACAGCGCAAAGCTCTGAGGAAATCCTAAAACGAATGGAAACAACTTCAAGGTCAATTGATGAAATGTCCAGAATGGCACAGAATCAGGCAATGATCGCGGAAAGTCTCAATAAAGCAGTTTCTGTTTTCAAAGTAAACGCATAAAAACAGCAAAAGAAAAGGAGCTTATCAGTAAGCTCCTTTTCTTTTTTTCTATTATAAATCTGAATGGGTTAGGTTCAGATCCGTTCGTTCTTAAGCAAGAGTATTAACAGCTTTACTTAAACGGGAAACTTTTCTTGAAGCAGTATTCTTGTGATAAACACCTTTGGATGTTGCTTTATCAATCTCAGAAATAGCAGCAAGTAAGCTTGTCTTAGCAAGGTCTTTGTCACCGGCAGCCACGGCAGCATCTACTTTCTTTATAGTAGTCTTAACTTTAGACTTAATAGCTTTATTTCTTAATGCCTTTGTTTCGTTAACTAAAATACGTTTTTTAGCAGATTTAATGTTAGCCAAATCGTACACCTCCACAACTTATATTAATAATATTTTGATTCTTTGTTTTCATTAAATCCGGACACGGACGTTCTAATGTAAACATACTATTATATAGTAGTATAAAGACTATTCTATGTCAATACATAAATTCAAAAAAAAAGTTAAAAATAAATAGAAAGAACATAAAAGGAGAAAACGAATCCTATGGGAAAATTAAGTATGCCAAGGACTGATTTGGCTTTGGAGATCAGAGAAACCTTTCCGGAGAATGATACCCAGATACAAGGAGTCCTATTAAAAGAAGAGTATAGTAAGAAAAGAGACATAAAAGTTACAACTGTTACCATTAAAGATGACAGAGGCGCAAAGGCCATGGGAAAGCCCATCGGAACCTATATTACCATAGAATCTGCCAAGCTGGATGAAAAGGATGAGAGCTTTCAGGAGCCGATTACAAAGGAAGTAGCCAAGTATATCCGGCAATTAGCGGGAGATGTAAAAGGAAAAGAAATCCTTGTGGCAGGTCTTGGTAACAGAGAAGTAACACCGGATGCTCTTGGTCCCCAGGTAGTGGATAATCTTCTTGTTACGAGGCATCTGAAAGAAGAATACGGAGAAGAATTTCTGGAAAAAAACAAAATGGGCAATATCAGTGCCATAGCTCCCGGTGTTATGGCCCAGACCGGAATGGAGACCAGCGAGATATTAAAAGGTATTATTAAGGAAACAGGGCCTAAATTGGTTGTAGTTATTGATGCACTGGCAGCGAGAAGTGTTGAACGGGTGAATAAGACCATACAGATAACAGATACCGGTATCAGCCCGGGTTCGGGAGTCGGTAATAACCGAAAAGAATTAAATAAGGAAAGTCTGGGGATTGATGTAATCGCATTGGGCATTCCCACGGTAGTAGATGCAGCCACTATTGTAAGGGATACCATGGAACATTATATGCAGGGACAGGACTTCTCGGAGCAGGAGACAGACCAATTCATCAGGGAAGTGGGAGAACACAGCATTAGAAATATGTTCGTTACACCAAAGAATATTGATGAAGCAATTAAACAAATCAGTTATACGGTTTCAGAAGCATTGAACCAATGCTTTGTATAAGAATCAACGTTTGTAATTCTTTCCTTTAAAAAAGGCAGTTTGGTCTCTCTTGTACAACATACGAATTTAATCGGTGTTTTACAGGGAGGTCAAACTGTTTTTTTTACTTGTGATAATATTTTGAAAAAAACCGATAGCATGTCTTAAAAATTTCTTAAAATACCATCAGATATGTTATCAGATATTATTTTGAAGCATATGATAAATAAGGTAATACTTTACGATGCTGAAAACTATAAGAGGAGTTATGCTATGAGAAGATATCGCTATAAGGCTGAAAGATTTTTCTTTATGACATTATGGACAATAATACTGATACTGAGTTTTACAGTACTAATAAAAGGAATTAACGTACTTGGCAATAACAGCCTGGCGAAATCAAGTGAGTCTTTGAAAGAGAAATTCATAACGGTTGTTTCCAATTACGTTCTGGAATCTCACAGTCCGCTGTTACACTACATAGAAGACACCAATGGAAAAGGCAGCGGATACGCCTTCAGCGGAATTATACATAACTTTGCTATTAATGAATATGTAGCCAGAGCGGATACAACGGAAGGCAGGCAATACATAGAAAATAACCCGATGCTCTACACCTCAAAGGACAGTACGCTTATGGGGCCGGAAGAGTACCTGAGCCTGATACAGCAGGGAGCACAAAGAGCCAGTGCAAATGCCGGTACAGCAGGAACGGACGCACCGATGGAGGAAGCTTCCGTAGCAGCGGAATCCCAGGGCATCAGCAATGATATACTGCCAATTGACATCATAAACGGCGAGTTCTACATGGAGGATGAAGGCACCAGTAATGTGGATGAATATGATAAGCAGGCGGTGAGTTCTGCAAACGGAGAGCATTATACCTTAGACCAGCTGGAGAATACACACTTTTTGTATAACAATTTTTACATCATAGACGGTACGACTTCTGTAAAGGATTCCTTATTTGATGCAAAAAAGATGTTAAATATGGATATGACAATAAAAGCGAAAGCAGACAAGCCGCAGATTTTAATTTATCATACACATTCCCAGGAAGCTTTTGCCGACAGCAAAGAGGGAGTCGAGGCTGACACAGTGGTCGGAGTCGGAAGTGTATTAACCGATATACTGGAGAAAGATTACGGATATAATGTTATTCATGATAAGACAAAGTATGATATGCTGGGAGGGTATTTAGACCGTAACCTGGCTTATAATTATGCGGCGGATGGGCTGAATAAACTTTTTAAGAAATATCCTACCATAGAAGTAGTAATCGATCTTCACAGGGACGGAGGAAATAAGAGGGTTGTAACCATAAATGGCGAGAAAGTTGCCAATGTCATGCTTTTTAATGGTTTAAGCAGGAATTCCAAAGGAGAGGATATTGCCTACCTCTATAATCCTAATCTTCAGGCGAACCTTGCTTTCAGCCTTCAGATGCAATTAAAGGGAAGAGAACTTTTTCCGGGACTTATGTATAAGAATTATTTGAAAGGCTTCCGCTTCAACCTGCAATATCGTGAGAAATCCCTTTTGGCTGAAGTGGGTACTGTGAGTAATACCGTAGCGGAAGAGAAAAACTCCATGAAATACCTTGCTAAAGTATTAGATGAGGTATTATCGGGAAAAAATTAATACAATTTCATAGGATTAATCCGATTAATAATTAATCGGCGCCTTGGCTTGCAATCTTCTTGTCACTGCCTGTCTGATATGCTATAATACTCGTGATTATCTCATTTTGCAGGAGGAGCAGGATTGAAAGAGAATTTAGAAAAAGAAAGGGCGCCACAATGTGGGCAGTATCGCAGGCAAATCTGTGATATGCAACGGGTGTAATCAATGATTGAACAAAGCAATATTCGCAATTTTTGTATCATTGCTCATATAGATCACGGCAAATCGACCCTTGCGGATCGTATTATAGAGAAGACAGGATTGCTGACCAGCAGAGAAATGCAGGCACAGGTCCTGGATAATATGGAACTGGAAAGAGAACGAGGAATCACCATCAAAGCCCAGGCGGTAAGAACTGTCTATAAGGCTAAGAATGGTGAAGAATATATTTTTAATTTGATTGATACCCCGGGACATGTGGATTTTAACTATGAGGTATCCAGAAGTCTGGCTGCCTGTGAAGGTGCCATCCTGGTGGTAGATGCCGCCCAGGGAATTGAAGCCCAGACCCTTGCCAATGTTTATCTGGCACTGGACCATAACCTGGATATTATGCCGGTTATTAATAAAATTGACTTACCCAGCGCAGAACCGGAGAGAGTAAAGGCAGAAATTGAAGATGTAATTGGTCTGGAAGCAGAGGATGCTCCTTTAATTTCCGCAAAGATGGGTATTAATATTGAAGAAGTGTTAGAGCAGATTGTAGCAAAGATCTCTTCTCCAAAAGGAGATGTGAATGCTCCCTTAAAGGCACTGATCTTTGACTCCAAATATGATTCTTATAAGGGTGTTATTATATTCTGCCGTATCGTGGAAGGAAGAGTAACAAAAGGCACCAGTATTAAGATGATGGCCACCGGAGCCAGTGCGGATGTAGTAGAAATCGGTACTTTTGGTGCCGGACAGTTTATTCCCTGTGAAGAACTGACAGCCGGTATGGTTGGGTATATTACCGCCAGCTTAAAGAATGTGAGGGATACCAGAGTCGGAGATACTGTTACTGACAGAGAGAACCCTTGTAAGGAAGCACTGCCCGGTTATAAAAAAGTAAACTCCATGGTTTATTGCGGTATGTATCCGGCGGATGGTGCCAAGTATCCTGATTTAAGAGACGCCTTAGAGAAATTGCAGTTAAATGATGCCGCCCTCCAGTTTGAGCCGGAGACCTCAGCGGCTTTAGGCTTTGGCTTCCGCTGCGGTTTTCTTGGACTTTTACACCTTGAGATTATTCAGGAAAGACTGGAAAGAGAATATAATCTGGACATTGTGACCACTGCCCCGGGCGTAGTATATAAGGTGCATAAGACCGATGGACAGATACTGGAGATTACGAATCCCTCCAATCTGCCGGACCCTTCCGAGATATTATTTATGGAAGAACCTATCGTAAATGCGGAAATCATGGTGACAACAGAATTTGTAGGTTCCATTATGACATTATGCCAGGAGAGAAGAGGCGTGTATCTGGGAATGGAATATATGGAGACTACCAGAGCGCTCTTGAAATATGAATTACCTTTGAATGAAATTATTTATGATTTCTTTGATGCCTTAAAATCCAGATCCAAAGGCTATGCTTCCTTTGATTATGAGATGAAGGGCTATGAACAGTCCGAGCTTGTGAAGCTAGATATTCTTATTAATAAGGAAGAGGTGGATGCACTTTCCTTTATTGTACACGGGGAATCTGCTTATGAGCGCGGAAGAAAAATGTGCGAAAAGCTGAAAGAAGAAATTCCAAGACAGTTATTTGAGATTCCTATTCAGGCAGCGGTGGGCAGTAAGATAATTGCCAGAGAAACAGTAAAAGCCATGCGAAAAGATGTACTTGCCAAGTGTTATGGCGGTGATATTACCCGTAAGAAGAAGCTCCTGGAGAAGCAAAAGGAAGGTAAGAAGCGTATGCGTCAGGTGGGTAACGTGGAGATACCACAGAGTGCCTTTATGAGCGTACTGAAGCTGGACGAGGATTAAGTTTGAAAAATGCGTTGCATTTTACAAACTTTTCTATTAAAGCAGTATCGTGCAGACTGCGATATGCACGGGGTATAGAAATGAAGAACTCTTTTGCTGTTTATTATAGGCAGAAGAGTTTTTTTGTTAGAGTGTACAGCGGAAAGAATGTATAGAATTCTTAAAAGAGATGATATTAGCGGTGGGAGGTGGATATCTTGGAGACTAAGATACTGGTAGTAGAAGACGATGAGGATATAAACCTGTTAATAAGGAGGTATCTGGAAAAGGAAAAGTATACGGCGGCAGCGGCCTTTTCCGGCACAGAAGCGAAATTACTGCTTTCCATGGAAAGCTTTGATTTAATTCTGCTGGATTTGATGATACCCGGAATTACAGGAGAAGAACTTATTAAGATTATACGTGAGAGCTCTATGGTACCTGTACTTGTAATATCAGCGAAAAGCTCCCTGGAGGATAAAGTCAGAGCTCTAAAGGCAGGAGCAGATGATTATATGACAAAACCTTTTGAAAGGGAAGAGGTATTGGCAAGAGTGGAGGCGCTTCTTCGAAGAAGCAGGGTAAAACAGAAGGATAATACGGAGAGCATGAATTATATGCTGAAGAATCTTGTCTTAAAGCCTTCTTCAAGAGAAGTGCTGGTGAAAGGCAATACAGTAATACTAACGGCTTATGAGTTTGATATTCTTTACTTACTCATAAAACATCCTGACCTTGTTTACAGCAAGGAGCAATTATACCAGGAAGTCTGGAACTCCGGATATTACGGGGAAGACAATACGATTAATGTCCATATCAGCAATATACGCAAAAAGATAAAAGAATTCGATGATGAAAGTTACATTAGGACTGTTTGGGGAATTGGCTTTAAAATTGAAAAATAATAAGCTTCCATCATCTTTATACTTTCTTTAAGTTTGATTAAGTACATCTTTAGACCTCTTTGTTATACTGAATTCATATTAACAGAAAGGGAAAGGAGTAAGAGATGGAAGAAGTTATTGCAGAAGTGAAAAAACTGTCAAAGCAGTATAAGCATACAAAGGCTTTGGAGGATATCAATCTTGTACTGAAGCGTGGGGATATCTATGGATTGGTGGGAAGGAACGGGGCAGGCAAGACGACCCTGCTGCGTATATTGACCGGTCAGTCCTTTCAGACAGAGGGAATCATATCGCTGTTTGGAGAAAGCTCTGCAGAGGGCTTAAGCAAAGGCAGAAAAAGAGTAGGAGCAATCGTTGAGGAACCCGGTTTTTACGGCTATATGACCGCGGAACAGAATTTGGAGTATTACAGAATCCAGAGAGGAATACCGGGAAAGAAGTGTGTACAGGAAGCCCTTACTGAGGTAGGCCTTAACGATACCGGGAAAAAGAAGTTCTCTCAATTCTCCCTTGGTATGAAACAGAGGCTTGGTCTTGCCCTGGCGCTGATGAACAGACCGGAGATATTATTATTGGATGAACCAATCAATGGACTGGATCCTTTTGGTATCGTGGAAATAAGGAATTTGCTTATCAAACTGAATCAGGAAAAGAAGATTACTATATTGATATCAAGCCATATCTTAACGGAGCTGTCAAGCCTTGCAACGGTATACGGTTTTATTGACCGGGGAAAGTTGATAAAGCAGCTCTCAGAAGAGCGGCTGTCTGTTGAATGCAGCAAATATCTTGAGGTCAAGGTCGACAATGCGGAACGCATGGCGGCACTCCTAGAAACGAAGCTGAACTGCCACGCTTATAAGGTTACTTCAGACTACAGCCTTTGTATTTATGAGTATCTTAATCAGCCGGAGGTAATCAGTCAGCTTGCGGTGCAAAATGGCATAGGATTAAGCTCTATTAATATGAAAGAAATAAATCTTGAAAATTATTTCATGCAGCTTGTAGGAGGTGGCAGAGAATGAGACAGTATATGAAGAGTGAGTTTTACCGTGTATTTCATAGCTATAATTCTTATATTTTTATTGGTGTATGCTCCTTGCTGCTGCTTAGTTCCAATGTAGTATTGGCGTCCGTAAAGTATATGGACAAAACCTTTCCCTATGCCACAACTTATTTCTCATTTGCTAATCTGTATGCCAGTTTTTTAGCAATATATCTGCTGTGCGTAATGATAGCCTCTATGATATTCGGCAATGAGTATGGGAACCGAACCTTGAAGAACAGCGTATCCTACGGAATCTCAAGAGGAGCGGTTTACTTTGGAAAACTTCTTGTAGAAGTGATTTATGCCGGTATTGCATTTGTAATCATCAGCGGTGTTCATTTAACAAGTGCTTATTTGCTGCTGGAGAATTCAGGACAGGGAAATCTGGTCTTATTTTTTAAGACGACCTTTCTTTGTTTCCCGCTTCTTTTATTTGCAATCGGTGCCAGCAATTGCTTTATCTTCCTGTTTGATAGTACAGGAACAGCCATTTCGGCAATTATGGGCTTACTGGTAGCACTTCCGCTGGTATCTAATCTGCTGGGAATGAGATTCGAAGCTATTCAAAAGTTTGCCGATATCCTGCCATTTAATATGATAAGAAATATCGATTTTGACTTTCATAAGCTTGAGCTGATTCTTAAATGGAATGAGAACACCTGGTATTATTACTGGATGTCAGGTATTATACAGATGGCGATAGTTGTTATGGCAGGTTTTATAATATTTAATAAGAGAGAAATCAAATAAAGAAAATATTCGCATTAGGGTGAATAAACAAAAGGAGGTATGGCTTTTATGATATATGTGGGAATAGGCCTGGGCATTATTGGTATCATACCGGCCATATCTTTGCTGACACTTATCCGGGCAATCAGGGCTGTCGTTATACAAATGGATGAAATAGAGGAACAGCCGGAAGAAAACAGGCAATTAAGAAATCCTGTTACAAGCCGTTACTTAGAGAAGCTTCTTATCCGCATTAACCGTATTTACCAGTCAAGGCAGCTGGAAAGAATCAGGCTGCAAAAGAGAGAAAAAGGAATTCGGGGGGAGATTGAGAATATCTCCCATGATATCAGGACTCCCCTGACTTCTATTATGGGTTATCTTGATTTAATGCAGGACAAGGATTTGGAGGAAAGTGAAAGGGAAGAATACCTGGAGGTAGTAAGAAAAAGAGCAAGGGTGCTTAAGGGACTTATTGAAAATTTTTATGAGCTATCCAGGCTGGAAGGGGAAAACTATCCTATTACATTAACTGCGGTATCCATACAGCCGGCTATCCGGGAAGCCATACTGGCATTCTACCGCGAATTCGAAGAGAAAGGCATTGAGGTAAACGTAAAACTGGAGGAAGCACAGTGTGTCGCTGTTGCCGATAAGCTGCAGCTTAACAGGATATTTACCAACCTGATACAGAATGCTTTAAAATACGGCAGTCATTTTTTTGAGGTAGAACAGCAGTATAAAGACGGAATTTGCAGTATTTATTTTAGAAATGACCAAAAGGGAATGAAGGAAGAAGAGCTGGAGCTTATTTTTAACAGATTCTATACCGGGGATACGGCAAGAAACAGAGGGAGTTCCGGACTGGGACTTACCATAGCAAAGCTATTGGCGGAAAAGCAAAAGGCATCTATTAAAGCCTGGCTGGAGGATGATGTGTTCGTCATTGAACTGCAGCTAAAGGATGTTGTGAAAGGAGGTTATTACAGTGAAGAATAAGAAGAATCTGGGTCTGTATCTGCATATTCCTTTTTGTGAAAGGAAATGCCTTTATTGTGATTTTCTCTCTGCCGCGGCTGATACGAATACGAAAAACAGCTACGTGGATGCATTGATAAAAGAGATTGCCAGTTACAAAGAGTGGGGCAGAGACTATTTTGTTCAGACCATGTTTATCGGCGGAGGAACCCCTACAAGTCTGGATAAGGAGAGCATTGCCAGAATTATGGATGAGGTCCGTAACACCTTTTGTATAAATGATGAAGCGGAGATTACCATAGAAATGAATCCGGGCACAATAGACAGAGAGAAGCTCCTGGCTATTAAACAGTCAGGTATCAACCGTATCAGTATGGGGCTGCAGTCGGCAGATAATAAAGAGCTGAAACTCCTTGGAAGGATTCATACCTACGAGACCTTTCTGGAGAACTATTCTCTTGCCAGAGAGCTTGGCTTTGACAATATCAATATAGACTTGATGTCCGCCCTGCCGGGACAAAATCTTCAAAAGTGGATGGAGACCCTGGAAAAGGTAACGGAGCTTAAGCCGGAGCATATATCCGCCTACAGTCTGATATTGGAGGAAGGAACACCCTTTTATCATAAGTATAGTTCCATTCCTTCCGATGAAGAACTGGACAGGCAGATGTATTGGGAAACTGAAAAATATCTTGAGAACAAGGGATATCTGCATTACGAGATATCCAACTACGCCAAAAAGACAAAAGAATGCCGTCATAATAACTCTTACTGGGTGAGAGAGAATTACCTGGGACTTGGATTAGGCGCTTCCTCCATGATAGAGAACACCAGGTTCCGAAAGGAAGATGAACTGAAAGAATATATAAAAAATGCCGGCAATCATATTTTAACGGATAAAGAAATTGAGAAGCTTACCATAAACCAACAGATGGAAGAGTTCATGTTCCTGGGACTCCGCCTCATGGAAGGGATCAGTAAGGCTGATTTTGAAATAAAATTCCATATACCCATCGAAAGTATCTATAAGGAAGTAATAGAACGCTCTATCAAAGAGCAATTGCTGCAAGAGAAAGAAAACAGACTGTATCTGACAGACAGAGGAATTGATTTAAGCAACACGGTAATGGCTCGATTTCTAATTGACTAAGAGGCATTGAAAGAATCATTTAATATAATGTTTAACACGACAAAATCTTCTGTTTCAATCTATTCGATTCGCAGGCAATTTGCGCAAACCAGAAAGAACTCATGCGCCTTGGCACCAGCGCATGAGTTCTTTCTGGTTTGCGTAAATTGCCGTCCCATTGTGAAAAACTAAACTTTTCCCACCTTTTAATATCCAGAAAATATACCCCAAAAACATGAATAAAATCCTTCGGAAAATTTGAAAATAGCACTTGACAAAATAAATGTTAAGTGCTATTTTATGTATAAAGATATTAGCACTCTATTCGAGTGAGTGCTAACAATCAAAAAGGCAGGAGGGATTCAATGGGACTGGACGAAAGAAAATTGAAGATATTACAAGCTATTATCCGCAATTATCTGGAGACAGGTGAGCCGGTGGGTTCAAGAACAATTTCGAAATACACCGATTTGAATCTCAGTTCAGCTACTATACGAAACGAGATGGCAGACTTAGAGGAGTTAGGATATATCATACAGCCCCATACCTCTGCCGGACGTATTCCATCCGATAAAGGCTACCGTTTATATGTAGACACATTGCTGGAAGAAAAAACCCATGAAGTTGAAGATATGAAAGAACTGATATTGGAAAAGGCGGATAAACTGGACCATTTATTAAAGCAGGTAGCAAGGCTTCTGGCGGATAATACCAATTACACTACACTGGTTACAAAACCCCAGTACCGCAGCAAAAAAGTGAAATTTATCCAGCTTACCGAAGTGGATGCTACTCATATCTTAGCCGTTATACTGATTGAGGGCAATGTTGTTAAGAATAAGATTATAGAAGTAACCGAGTGTCTGGATAAAGAAATTATATTAAAGCTTAACATTGTTTTTAACACCTTCCTTCAGGGACTTGATCTGGCAGAGATTACCATGTCCCTCATACAAAAGATGAAGGAACAGGCGGGCAATTATAACAGACTTGTAAGTAATATATTGGATGCGGTGGCAGAGGCCATCAGCGAAGAAGAGGAAGTAGAGATATACACCAGCGGTGCTACCAATATCTTAAAATATCCTGAATTAAACAATGTGGATAAGGTAATGGAGTTAATTGATACACTGGAAGAAAAGGAGCAGCTATCCGAAATTATTAACCATAATGTAGATGCTTCCGGCTCCGGTGACATACAGGTATATATCGGAAGTGAGACACCCGTTCAGGCAATGAAGGATTGCTCCGTTGTAACTGCTACCTATGAAATAGAAGAAGGCGTTTACGGCAAGATTGGTATAATAGGACCAAAGCGCATGGATTATGAAAGAGTTGTAAATATATTGCATACCCTAATGGGGCAATTGGATGATATATTTAAGAAGAAGACCTAAGAGAAGGAAAGGTGGTTTAAGTAAGTGGAAGATAATATAAATTCAATGGATGAAACCATAAAGAATCAGGATACAAATACTGAGGAAACAAAAACGGAAAATGATACACCAGCTTCCGGCTCCGCTTTTGAAGAATCTGACATAGATATGACAGAAGACAATTTAGAAGATGAGGATGCGGAAGATACATTGGAGGAAACCTCCGAGGGAACTTCCGAAGAGGCCTCCGAAGAAGTTTCCGTGGATGGTCAGAAAAAATCCTTTTTCCGAAAAGACAAAAAGGAAAAGAAAGATAAAAAAGATTTAAAGATTGATGAACTGAATGACAGATTGATTCGTAACATGGCGGAGTTTGATAATTTCAGAAAACGCTCCGAAAGAGAAAAAGCTCAGATGTTTGAAATCGGAGCAAGAGATATCATTGAGAAGATTCTGCCGGTTATTGATAATTTTGAGAGAGGCCTTGGAGCTATATCGGAAGAAGAGCGGGAAAGTGCTTTTGCACAGGGCATTGAAAAGATTTACAAGCAGATGTTTACATCCCTTTCAGAGGCAGGTCTTAAACCTATTGATGCTGTTGGAAAACCCTTTGACCCGAATCTTCATAATGCGGTAATGCATGCGGAGGACCCGGAACAGGGAGAGAACCTGGTAGCGGAAGAGTTCCAGAAGGGTTACATGTACAGAGATACTGTAATCAGACACAGTATGGTCAAGGTAGTAAACTAAAGCAGATTGCTTATCTAAGCGAATCGTACAGATTCACTTTCATAATAGAAAGATTAATAAACATAAAAATCAAACACTTATTTATAGAAGGAGGAATAAATCATGGGTAAAATAATTGGAATCGATTTAGGTACCACAAACTCATGTGTTGCAGTAATGGAAGGCGGTAAACCCGTCGTAATCGCAAATACCGAAGGAGTAAGAACGACTCCCTCCGTAGTAGCTTTCACAAAAACAGGAGAAAGATTAGTTGGTGAACCTGCAAAGCGTCAGGCTGTTACCAATTCAGATAAAACAATTTCTTCTATCAAGAGACATATGGGAACTGACTACAAAGTTTCTGTTGATGACAAGAAATACACCCCTCAGGAAATCTCTGCTATGATTCTGCAGAAATTAAAAGCAGATGCAGAAAGCTATTTAGGAGAGAAAGTAACAGAAGCTGTAATTACAGTACCTGCTTACTTTAATGATGCTCAGAGACAGGCAACAAAGGATGCCGGTAAGATTGCCGGACTTGATGTTAAGAGAATTATCAACGAGCCTACAGCAGCAGCTTTAGCTTATGGTCTTGATAACGAGCACGAGCAGAAAATCATGGTATACGACTTAGGAGGCGGTACTTTCGATGTTTCCATTATCGAAATCGGTGACGGCGTTATCGAAGTATTGGCTACTTCCGGTGATAACAGATTAGGCGGTGATGATTTCGATGAAAGAATCACCAGATATATGATTGATGAATTCAAGAAAGCAGAAGGCGTTGATTTAAGTCTTGATAAGATGGCTCTTCAGAGATTAAAAGAAGCTGCAGAAAAAGCTAAGAAAGAATTATCTTCCGCAGCTACCACCAATATCAATCTGCCTTTTATTACAGCAACAGCAGATGGCCCTAAGCACTTTGACTTAAACTTGACCAGAGCTAAATTTGATGAGTTAACACACGACTTAGTAGAAAGAACCACAGTTCCTGTTCAAAATGCATTAAGAGATGCAGGTCTTTCTGCTTCCGATCTTAAGAAGGTACTTTTAGTAGGCGGTTCTACCCGTACTCCTGCTGTTCAGGATAAGGTTAGACAGTTAACCGGCCAGGAGCCTTCCAAAACATTAAATCCTGATGAATGTGTTGCTATCGGCGCTTCCATCCAGGGCGGTAAGTTAGCCGGTGATGCCGGTGCAGGAGATATCCTTCTTCTGGATGTAACTCCACTGTCCTTAAGCATTGAAACAATGGGCGGCGTAGCTACCAGATTAATCGAAAGAAATACAACAATCCCTACCAAGAAGAGCCAGGTATTCTCAACAGCTGCCGATAACCAGAGTGCGGTTGATATCAACGTTGTACAGGGTGAAAGACAGTTTGCCAAAGATAACAAGAGTCTTGGACAATTCCGTCTGGATGGAATTCCGCCGGCAAGAAGAGGCGTTCCTCAGATCGAAGTTACCTTTGATATTGATGCCAATGGTATCTTAAATGTTTCCGCTAAGGATTTGGGAACAGGAAGAGAACAGCACATTACTATTACCGGAGGTTCCAACCTTTCCGATTCCGATATCGATAAAGCAGTAAAAGAAGCTGCGGAATACGAAGCACAGGATAAGAAGCGCAAGGAAGCCGTAGAAGTAAGAAATGATGCAGATTCCATGGTATTCCAGACAGAGAAAGCATTATCTGAAGTAGGCGATAAGATTAATTCAGATGATAAGACAAAAGTAGAAGCTGATTTAAATCATTTAAAAGATTTAATCCAGAAATCCAATCCGGAAGTAATGTCTGAAGG
>JAEXGM010000201.1 GCA_023450835.1 Bacillota bacterium
TCAATTTAGCAGAACTTGAACAGGAAATCAGGGAAATCCTTTCTGAGGTACTGCACCTGTTTACAGAGGAAGTTGATTTGGACACAAGCTTTAAAGATATGGGTATGGACTCCATTACCAGTGTGGAAATCATTCACCGTGTTAACAAAAGATATCCCCTCAATCTGGATGCAGTTATGACTTATGACTACCCGACCATACGACTTCTTGCCAAATATTTAAAGGATAGGATGGAGGAACTGGGCATCTTACCGGAGCCTGAATTAAAAGTTTTGCAAAATATCAAAGCAGTACCGCTTAAAGTATTGAAAGCAGCAGTTCCCTTAAAGGTGCAGGCGGTAAATGACACATATACATATCCGCAGAAAGAAAGCATCACTGTAAAAACACAATTCGCACAAAAGGAAGGAGACTTCATAGCATCTGATATTGCCTCAGGAAAGAAATCTCAATTGGTATTAAAACGTATGCCTGCTATGGCAGAGAATAGAGACCAGGGAGAAAAGAACGCGAAAGAGGAGAGCAAAGACTTGGAGGAACCTGAACCGGAACATAAAAAGAATGCTCCGGCCAGTGAGGAGCGAATGGCAATTGTAGGTATTTCAGGACGGTTTCCCGGAGCAGATTCTTTGGAAGCGTTTTGGAGTAATCTGGCAAAGGGTGAGGACAGTATTACTGAAATTCCGCCTGACAGATGGGATTGCAGAGAATATTATGATAAAAACCCCAAGACCCCTTTTAAAACCTATTCCACAGTTGGAGGCTTTTTATCAGGGGCGGATAACTTTGATCCGTTATTCTTTCAGATTTCTCCCAAAGAAGCAAAAGCTATGGACCCTCAGCAGAGAGTTTTTCTTGAAATAGCCTGGAGTGCTCTTGAGGACGCCGGCTATACAAAAGAACAGCTTTCCGGCAGCAACTGCGGTGTGTTTGTAGGAGCCGCCCAGGGTGATTACAGAGAAAAAATGAAAGGCACCGATTTGGAAAACTCAGGTGATGCCTTCGTGGGATTATCCCCTGCCGTACTTGCTTCGAGAATCGCCTATATCCTTAATCTGAAAGGTCCTTGTATTTCACTGGACACAGCATGCTCCTCCTCTCTCATTGCAATTCATGAAGCCTGCAAAAGCATTAAAAGCGGCGAATGTGACATGGCTATTGCCGGCGGCATCCGCATGATGTTTACACCGGAGATGCATATTCAGACAAGTAAAATGAGTATGCTCTCACCTACCAATCAGATTCGGGTATTCGATGATAATGCAGACGGAACGATTTTGGCAGAAGGTGCGGGCGCATTGGTTATAAAGCCATATAATCAGGCGGTAAAGGATAGAGATTATATTTACGGAATTATCAGAGGCTCAGGAATAAATCAGGATGGGCATACCAACGGAATCACCGCACCCAGTGCACAGTCCCAGGCAGATCTTGAGGAAAGAGTTTACCGCTTAGCCGGAGTCAATCCTGAGGATATTACTTATGTTGAGACCCACGGCACCGGAACTAAATTAGGGGACCCCATTGAATTTAAAGCCCTAAAAGAAGTCTTTGAGAAATATACCAAGAAGAAGCAATTTTGCAACATAGGGTCTGTGAAAGCAAATATCGGGCATGCCACCCTGGCAGCAGGAGTCATCAGTGTTATAAAAGTGCTCCTTAGTATGAGATATAAGCAGATTCCTCCCCTGATCCATTTTGAGAAAGAGAACATTCACATTAACCTTGCCGACTCCCCCTTTAAAATCAACACTGACCTGACAGAATGGAAAGCAGAAAATAATAAACCAAGATTAGCCGCCGTCAGTGCTTTTGGCTTTAGCGGAACAAATTGCCATATTGTTCTGGAAGAGGCGGCGGAGGACCTTCCTGATAGCACGCTTATACTGAAAGGAGAACAGGGAGCACATGTTAAATAAAAATATTTTGAAAGCTATTCATACGGAGACGAATGAAAAGGCTTCCGAGTGGTTTATGATTGCCCTTTCTGCTAAAACCAGGCAGGGGGTTACAGATAAGATTACAGACCTAATTGAATGGCTCACAGCTGATAAAAACAGGGCGAACCTTAAAGATATCTCTTTTACTTTATTAACAGGACGAAACCATTATCTTTACCGGACGGCTTATGTTGTTTGCTCTATAGAGGATTTAATAGACAAGCTGAAAAGTTCCTTAGAGGATACGCAGCAGATTGCAGAGGCTTCCGGTATAGACAACAGAAAAGCGGAGGAAAAGGAAATCTCAGAGGGGGATATGGGTATACTAAGTGTCTCACAGGATTGGCTGACAGCACTTAAAAATAAATATCTCGCAGGAGAGAACTATCCCTTTGCAGATTTATTTGAGAATAAAAAAGTCAGTAAAATCCCTCTGCCGTCTTACCCCTTTGCCAGGGAAAAATATTGGGTCCCTGAAACCAAAGCCCCTGCGGCAATGAAAAAGAAACTTCACCCTCTGCTGGAAGAAGATTTCGGCACCTCTTATAGAAAAACATTTACCGGAAGAGAGTTTTATCTTGAGGACCATAAAGTGGGACAGGACAAAGTACTGCCCGGTGTAGCTTATGTGGAAATGGTGCGGGCGGCCGGTGAAATATACCTGGGAGAAAGTATCAGTTGTATCCGTAATGTAGCGTGGCATTCCGCCATTAAGTTTTTACCCTTACAAAACAAACAGTTAACGATAAATATTATCTTCGAGAATAGAGAGGACAAGCTTTGGTATAAAGTCGTCAGCGGTGAAGGGGATAACCTTACCCTCCACAGTGAAGGAATTTTGGAGAAGCAGAAGAACCTTGAGCCCCTTCCCCGAAACATTTCTTTCAGGGATTTTATAAAAAATGCAGATACGTCAGTATCCGGAGCAGATTGCTATGCCAGGTTAAGGCAGAGAGGCTTAAATCTGGGCAAGTGCTTTCAGGCTATCAAAACATTATATCTTGGAGAAGATTATGTTTTTTCGGAATTAGAGGCACCGGATGGAATAACCGGTGAATATAACAGCTTTTTGCTCCATCCCTCCATGCTTGACGGAGCCTTGGAAACAACCGTATATCTT
>JAEXGM010000038.1 GCA_023450835.1 Bacillota bacterium
GCGGCAGGAGCAGTATCAGAGATTACGATACCGTTCTTATTGACGATCCAGATACGGGAATCCAGCATAATTGCCATGGCCTTTATCTTGGCAGTCAGATCTGTAAGAGAAAGGTTCTGATTATAAAAGTCTGCCATATAATCGTTGGAGATGGAAAGGGCCTGGGTGTAAAGCTGCATCTTCTTTTCTTTCACCAGCATCTGCTCATAGTGCTTTAGACCATAGGTATTAAGCAGCATGAACATAAATACTGCCGAAACAAGATACAATATCACTAGTTTTACGAAAAGGGACCGCTTCATATTTTTTCTCCACCCGTTATTTCTTTACATCAAATTTATATCCGATACCCCATACGGTAGAAAGGCTCCAGGAGGTATGGTCTTTAATCTTTTCACGTAATCTTTTAATATGCACATCCACTGTTCTGGTATCACCGATGTATTCATAGCCCCATATGTGGTCAAGAAGCTGCTCTCTGGTAAAGACCTGATTGGGATGAGAAGCTAAGAAATAAAAGAGTTCCAGCTCTTTCGGAGGCATCTCTATCGTATTTCCATAATAAAGGACAGAGTAATTGCTTTGGTTAATAATAAGGTCAGGATAAGCCACGTAATCCCCGGTCTGCTCAGAGACCTCGGCCACAGGGGCGGCCTGTCCGGGAGCCTGGTGAAAACGTCTAAGGACAGCCTTTACCCTTGCTACCAGTTCCTTTGAATCAAAGGGTTTAATTACATAATCGTCGGCACCTAATTCGAGGCCTAATACCTTGTCAAAAATCTCTCCTTTGGCAGAGAGCATGATGATGGGCACCGAAGAATTCTTTCTGATCTCACGGCATACTTCATAACCGTCAATACCGGGAAGCATCAGGTCCAGGAGGATGAGGTTAGGCTGATATTCTGCAAACCTCGTAATGGCTTCTTCTCCGTCATGGACCATTAGAGTATCGAAGCACTCCTTGGTAAGATAAAGAGAGATAAGCTCTGCAATATTAACATCGTCATCTACGATAAGGATTTTCTGTTTGGCAACCATAGAGGACTCCTTTCTATTGTTTAAATTCTACTACGGTCACTCCCTGACCGCCTTCTCCAAAAGCACCTTCTCTGTAAGACTTTACATATTTGGTCTTCTTAAGGTGGGAGTGCACGGCATTGCGAAGGGCACCGGTGCCGCGGCCGTGTATTACTGTTACCTGGGGCAGATGCGACAGGTAAGCGTCATCTAAATATTTATCCAGCTCTGCCAGGGCTTCATCTACCGTCTTTCCGATAAGATTAATCTCCGGACGAATATTAAGGGCTTTGGAAAGCTTAATCTTGCCGCTGCCGGTCTTGGTAAGGTTAGGGCCGGTTACATCCGGTTCGTCAATTAATTCAATGTCACTTATATTTACCTGAGAGCGAAGTATTCCCATCTGTACATACAAATCTCCTTTGGCGTTGGGGAGAGTGCTTACAGTGCCTCTTAAATCCAGGCTGATGACATGGACGGCATCACCGATTTTAAATTCACCGGGCTTCGGTGTTTTAGCGGATTTTCGTTTTCCTTTTATAGCAAGCTTACTTTCTGATTCAGATAGTAAATCTCTGATTTTGCCGCGCTCATTCTCCATATCTTTGCCGAGGCCGCCTTCCAGACCCCACTTGTTAAAGTTCTTGATGGTGCGGTCGGCAACATCTTTGGCTTCCTGGAGCACTTTTCTGGCTTCTTCATTGGCCTCAGCCATGATTCGGTCTTTGGCCTTTACAAGCTTCTCATTCTGCTGTTCTAAGCGCAATTGAAGGCTCTTTGCCTGTTCCTTCAGGGAAGCGATTTCTTCTTTTTCTCTCTCGATTTCCAGGCGGTTCTTTTCCAGGTCTGAAATAACATCTTCAAAGCTCTTCTCCTGCACGCCTATAAGATTCTTTGCATCGTCAATGATATGGTCGGGGAGACCAAGCTTGGAGGAAATAGCAAAGGCATTGCTCTTGCCGGGAATTCCGATAAGCAGCTTGTAGGTGGGGCGCAGAGTTTCCACGTCAAATTCGCAGGAGGCATTGCTTACCCCGTCTGTTGTAAGAGCGTATACCTTTAGTTCGCTGTAATGGGTGGTTGCCATGGTGCGGACATTTCGCTTATGAAGGTAGTTCAAGATAGCCATAGCAAGGGCCGCACCTTCCGTAGGGTCCGTTCCGGCACCTAATTCGTCAAATAACACAAGGGATTTATAATCTGCCTTCTCCAGGATAGATACGGTATTGGTCATATGGGAGGAGAAGGTACTTAAAGACTGTTCAATACTCTGTTCATCGCCGATATCCGCATATACTTCTTCAAAGACTGCAAGTTCTGAGCCGTCAAAAGCCGGGATATGAAGACCAGCCTGACCGAGCAGGGTAAAGAGCCCCACTGTCTTTAAGGATACGGTCTTACCGCCGGTATTAGGACCGGTAATGACCAGCAGGTTAAAATCTCTGCCCAGAATAATGTCGATAGGCACAACTTTCTTCGCGTCAATCAAAGGATGACGGCCTTTTTTGATAATTACAATACCTTTGTCGTTAAACACCGGTTCGGTTCCTTTTATCTGCTTGGACAGAGTGGCTTTGGCAAAGATAAAATCAAGCTTTGGAAGTACCCGGATATTGTTATAGAGTTGTTCACTATGAGCGCCTGCCTGCTCACTGAGAGCTGCCAGTATACGCTCGATTTCCTGTATTTCCTTAATTTCAAGTTCTCTCAGGTCATTGTTAAGCTTTACAACTGCCATAGGTTCAACAAAAAGTGTGGAGCCGGAGGAAGACTGGTCATGAATCATGCCGGGGAACTGGCTGCGGTATTCCTGCTTAATGGGAATACAGTACCTGCCATTACGCATGGTAACGATATTCTCCTGGAGAATATTCTTGGAACGGTCAGAATTCACGATGGAATTAAGCTGCTCATGAATTTTATCATTCGTCTGCTTCAGGGACCTGCGGATACTTTTTAAAGCAGGGCTGGCATCGTCGGCAATCTCTTCCTCACTTATAATACAGCGTTTGATTTCATTGTTCAGCAGGGTTAAAGGCTCCAGGGAGGCAAACATTTCTTCCAGGGAATCCCCATCGGTGCCGGCGGAACCTCCATCCACGGAATCCTTTACGCCATAGGCCCTGATTCTTGCGGTAGCGTCCAGTACGGAGCTTAAGTGCAATAATTCCTGGGCACTTAGAGCGGACCCTACTTCCAATCTCTTTAAGGAGCCGCGGATATCATGAACTCCATAGAAACCAAGGCTTCCCTTTCTTAAGATGCGGGAAAGGGCATCGGAAGTTTCCTTCTGTGTTTTTTTAATTTCATCTATATCATTTACAGGTAAAAGGCTGTTGCATAAAGCTTTTCCAAGGCCTGAACCTGCAAAAGAGGATAACTTCTCTATCATTTTATAATATTCAAG
>JAEXGM010000252.1 GCA_023450835.1 Bacillota bacterium
AAAAAGTACTTGACAACGTTTATATTTGTAACTATAATTGTTACAAAAGGAGGTGCTTATGTATTCCACCAAACTATCGGTCAGTATTCATATTTTAAGTGTAATTGCATTGACAGAGGCTCAGCCCGTTACATCTGAGTACATTGCTTCCAGCATTAACACTAATCCTGTGCTTGTACGGCGCCTGATGAGTCGTTTGAAGAAAGCTAAGCTGATTGAGACGAGTACAAAACTTGGTGTTACGGGGCTTGCAAGAAAAGAAGCTGATATTACACTTCTTGATATCTTCCTTGCGGTAGAGGACCATCCTCAGTTGTTCAGCATACATGACAATACCAACCCGGAATGTCCCGTAGGTGCGAATATTGAAAGTACTCTGAAACGCTTATATGATACTATTCAAAAGGCTACTGAAAAAGAGCTGTCTGTTATTACGCTGGCAGAAGTCACAAAGGAATTTATTCCATAGTAAGGTTATTTTTTCAACTACGGGCTGAAAGGAGCTATTATGAAACTTGCAATCATTGGCGCAACCGGCATGGCCGGTACCGCGCTGTACAAAGAAAGCGTGTCACGCGGACACGATGTTACAGCAATTGTTCGAAATAGAGATAAAGCCGTCTCTTTGCTGGGAAGCGATGTAAAAGTGATAGAAAAAGATGTATTTAATCTGACAAAATCAGATCTTAAGGATTTTGACGTCATCATAAACGCTTTTGCAACAACTCCCGATAAAGCGTACTTACATTTGGACTTGGCTGCAAAGCTGATTTCTCTGTTCAGGGAAACAGAAAGTCCACGGTTATTCTTTATTCTCGGCGCAGGAAGTCTGCTCGATCAAAAAGGAGAGCTGTTCCTGGACACTTTAAAAACTATTCCGGATGCCGCTTCTTGGATTTCTATTCCCATTGAGGCCTACAAAGCTCTTAACTTCTTACGCAGTATCGAGAATGTTAACTGGGTAGGGGTATCTCCTTCGGCAGAGTTTGTCGCCGGAGAAGCAACCGTTCCGGTTTTAGGCAAAGATCACCTGCTGACATCTGCAAAGGGTGAGTCACTTGTAACAAGCGGAACAATGGCAGTAGCTATTCTAAATGAAATAGAAAATCCGCGATTTATCCGTACAAGATTTACAGTATGTAATCAGTAATTTTCACACAAAAAATATATATAATTGGAGGTATATTATGAGTAAATTAATTGGTATTATTACGGGCAGTTTGAGAAAGAATTCTTTTTCCGGAAGTATTGCTGAGTATGTAAAGGCTCATGCACCAGAAGGTTTCGAGTTTAAATTTATTGATATCAGCGGGCTTCCTCTTTACAATCAAGACTATGACGGTGCAGATCCTGAGGAGTACACTGTATTCCGCAATGAAATACAGGCTCTGGATGGCGTACTCTTCATCACGCCGGAACACAACCGTTCAATTCCTGCAGCATTAAAAAATGCACTTGATGTAGGTTCCCGTCCATATGGAAAAAATGTTTGGAACGGCAAACCGGGTGCTATTATCAGTCAGTCCCCCGGAGGAATCGGCGGCTTTGGGGCGAATCATCACCTGCGCCAGATACTCTCTTTCTTAAATGTTCCGACCCTTGCTCAGCCAGAAGCGTATATTGGTGCTTACCACACTTTAATCGATGAAAGCGGTGCATTAAGCAATACAGGTACAAAAGAGTTCGTTGACAGCTTTTTAGCTGCTTTTGCTTCCTGGGTTGAAAAGCTTTCCTAAATTCTGATTATTATAGGGCTTACGAGTTATTTCACAGCTTGTAGGCCCTATTTTTATTGTTGAGGAGGTGTTTACATGTCAATACTACCGCACTATAACGAGTACATTTTCAAAATAATACAAGCCGGGTTTCATATCCAGTTTTTGATTTGATAGATACTTTTTGTTATGATTTCAGAAAACTCTTGCCTTGGTCTGAACTCCAAGTGATAAAATAGATGTTAAAAAGATAATGTTGAGCATAAATTATAAGCCATTCAACATTTATCCCTCAGGAGGTATAAAAACATGGCAAAAGAATTGATTGTATATTTCTCAAGAAAAGGTAATAATTATGTGAATGGTTCAATCAGGGATTTATCTGTTGGAAATACAGAAGTAGCCGCTAAGATACTGCAGGAATTAACAGGTGCAGATATTTATCAGATTGAGCCTGTAATAGAATATGATGTTGATTACAATATCTGTACGGAAGAAGCGAAAGGGGACAAAAAGGCAAATGCGAGACCGGAATTCAAAAATCCGCCAAATACTATTGAGCTTTATGACTTGATTTATCTTATGTTTCCAAACTATTGGGGTACAATGCCAATGCATGTATGGACCTTCCTTGAAAAATATGATTTTACAGGCAAAACAATAAAACCTTTCTGTACCCATGAAGGAAGCAGAATGGGCAGCAGCGAAAGTGATATAAGAAAGCTTTGTCCTGCAGCCAAGGTTAAAAAAGGGCTGGCTGTCCACGGCGGAAGTGTTGGTATGTCAAAGGCAGAAATTGAGCAATGGATATCAGATTAATCATACAGAAAACTATTGATATCCAAATAATGCAATACAGTTTTATAAAGGAGTAAAATACAATGACAATCGCAGAGGTAAGCAAAAAATATAATTTGACCGCAGATACCTTACGCTATTATGAGCGTATCGGGTTGATCCCGCCTGTTAATCGCAGCACCAGCGGTAATAGAGATTATACGGAAGAGGACTGCAGATGGGTATATTTTATTAAATGCATGAGAAATGCCGGCCTTTCCATCGAGCTTCTTGTTGAATATGTAACCTTATTCCAGCAGGGTAAAGATACCATAGGCATAAGAAAAGATTTATTGCTGGAGCAGCGAAAGCAAATCGTTGATAAAATCGAAGATCTGCAAAGCACCCTGAGCTATCTGGATAAAAAGATAGACGGCTATGAAGAAAACATGCCAAAGTTCGAAGACACCTTAAAGAAATTTGAGGAATAAATCATAATCCCTATCATCGGTGTATTGCTTTAATACAAGGATAATAGGGATTTTTTCTTGCATGAATTTACCCTTGCAAACACGAATTTACCTTTTCATTTTACAATAACTTTATAAAAAACTCTTGACATGGACTTAACTCCAAGTTGTAAGCTAGCTTTAAAGATAAAAATACATAATCCGGAGGTTATTATGCGATTGGATGAAAAATACCAGTTACTGAAAGATAATATCAGAAAAAGAGGAAGTGCGGCAATTGCATATTCAGGCGGCGTAGACAGCACTTTTTTAATTAAAGTTTCGCAAGAAGTGCTGGGTGACAGACTCATAGCCATTACAGCCACTTCTTCTACTTATCCCGAAAGGGAACTAAAAGAAGCAATACAATATGCAAAGGATATGGGAGTTAAACAAATTATCATATCTTCTGAGGAACTGGATATTGAAGGCTTTGCCAGTAATCCCAAAAACAGATGCTACTATTGCAAAAAAGAGCTTTTTACAAAATTAAAGAAAACAGCGGAAGATAATAATATGGAATATGTATTTGACGGGTCAAACTATGATGATATCGGCGATTACAGACCAGGTATGCAGGCAGCGGAGGAACTCGGCGTAATAAGTCCTTTAAAGGAAGCTATGATGACAAAAGAAGATATAAGAGAACTCTCAAAGAATCTTGGCCTTCCGACCTGGGATAAACCTTCCTTTGCCTGTCTGTCCTCCCGATTTCCTTACGGCAACCAGATTACGGCTCCAAAGCTTAAGATGGTGGAAGAAGCGGAGCAGTTCTTACTGGATTTAGGATTTCGTCAGGTGAGAGTCAGGCATCATGGGGATATGGCAAGAATAGAAGTGTCCCCTGAGGAAAGGGAAAAATTCTATAGCGCGGCAATTATGGATGAGGTGGGACAGAAACTAAAATCTTTTGGTTTTACCTATATTACATTGGATTTATTGGGCTACAGGACCGGCAGTATGAACGAAGTTCTATAGTAATCATAATTATTCCTTACAATAATCGGTTTTACTTGCTGTTAAAAGCAGCTTAAAAATAAATATAATAATAAGGAGGCAGTAAAATGGAGTATTCAAAACTAGGAAATTCCGATCTTTTCGTTTCGCGTCTTTGTGTAGGCTGTATGAGCTTTGGTGATCCGGCAAGTAATATGCATGCCTGGACACTTAACCCGGAAGAAAGTGAAGAGCTTATTAAACGCGCACTTGATTTAGGCATTAATTTCTTTGACACCGCCAATACCTATTCAGCAGGCACCAGTGAAGAATATCTTGGCCGTGCCATCAAGAATAATACGGCACGTGATAAGGTAGTAATTGCAACCAAGGTGTATTTTAATGAGGGTAACCTCTCAAGAGAGGCAATATTACGTGAAATAGACGGTTCGCTGAAGCGGCTGGGCACTGACTATGTAGATCTCTATATTATTCACCGGTTTGATTACAATACTCCCATTGAGGAGACCATGGAAGCTCTTGACAGCCTTGTAAAGGCAGGTAAGGTAAGAGCACTTGGTGCCTCTGCTATGTATGGTTATCAATTTCATAATATGCAGCTGGCTGCTGAGAAAAACGGCTGGACCCCTTTTGTTTCAATGCAGGACCACTATAATCTTCTTTATCGCGAAGATGAACGGGAACTTATACCAATCTGTAATCAGCAGAATGTTGCTCGGACACCCTACAGTCCTCTTGCTGCCGGACGCTTGTCCCGCCTTGAATGGAAAACGGGTACCATGCGCAGCCAGACCGACAAAACGGCAATTTCTAAGTATGACAGTACGCAGGAAACCGATTATACCATCGTGCTTCGCGTAAATGAACTTGCCGGTAAGTATAATGCCACAATGACCCAGATTGCTCTTGCCTGGCAGTTTGCAAAGGGGGTAACGGCACCGATTATCGGTGCAACGAAGGCAAAGTATTTTGATGATGCCGCCGGAGCTTTTCAGGTAAAACTCACGGAAGAAGATATCGCATACCTTGAAGAACCCTATGTTCCTCATAAAATTGTAGGTGCCATCTGATATATTGTTTAATCTGACTAATTAATAAGGAGTAAATTATATGGTATATAAACCTTTTCAAAACACAAGCCTTTCTCAGCTTGGAATGGGAAATATGCGCCTGCCGGTGCAAAACGATGAACCCGGCGCCCCTATAGACCGCAAGCGTGCCCAGGAAATCATTGATTATGCTATGGAAAACGGAATCAATTACTTTGATACCGCCTATGTATATCATGGAGGTGAATCGGAGAAATTTTTAGGGGAAGCCTTGGTAAAATACCCGCGGGAAAGCTATTATCTTGCCACAAAATACTTTATTCTTGCCAATCCCGATTATAAGGCGGTATTTGAAGAACAGCTTTCCCGTCTGAATACAGATTACATCGACTTTTATCTGATTCATGCAATCTTTGATCATACATACCAGCAGTATATCAACAGCGGCTGTATTGCCTATTTCGAAGAGCAGCAAAGACTGGGGCGGATTAAATATCTTGGCTTTTCCACTCATTCGAATACTGAAAATCTCACTACCTTTGCAGATTTACGAACATGGGATTTCGCACAGCTTCAGTTGAACTATTTCGACTGGAAGTTTGGTACCGCGAAACAGGATTATAAAGTATTAACCGATAGAAACATCCCTGTAATCGTAATGGAACCTGTAAGGGGCGGCAGACTTGCCTCCCTCTCCTCGGAGGCAGAAACCATCCTTAAGGAGGCTCACCCTGACTGGAGCATTTCCTCCTGGGCTTTCCGATGGCTCAAGCGCATGCCCCAGGTCCAGGTCATTTTAAGCGGTATGTCAACCCTTGAACAGATACAGGAAAATATTGCTGTCTTTGCTAATGAATCAGCCCTGACCGATGAGGAAGAAACTGTACTGATGCATGCTTGTGAAGTCTTTCGCAAGCAGGTAAGCGTTCCCTGCACTGCCTGTCGTTACTGCTGTGATGACTGCCCGGTTGAAATTAATATTCCTGCGGTACTTGAGGTATATAACCGCTACAAAACGGATGGTAAAGGGGCATTAAACGATATGGGAGATGTTGAATCCAAAGGCAAGGCAGAAGATTGTATCGCCTGCGGAGCCTGTACCGCCCATTGCCCGCAAAATATCGCCATTAAAGATATTATGCAGGAATTAGCAGCAGCAATGTAAAAAATAAAGAGAGCATCCTTAAAATCCACATATTAACACAACAAGTAACATAAAGGGGAATCTGCATAATGCAGATTCCCCTTTAGCATATCCCTTTGCTTTTGCTAAAAATTCACCAGCTTAAATTCTTATTTTATCTTTTTATTTGCCTATAGGTAATTCAAAGAAATAAATGCAATGAAAACTATAAATCCCTTTTCGGCTATTTCATTTCGAGATTTATTAACTAAATTTTAAGGTAAATTTTAATTAAATAAATCCAATATTTAAGTTGATATTATTCGATAAATTTGTTATAAACTAATTAAAAGCTACAGAATTACATCACCTCACGTCATTATAAAATAAAAAGGAGCAATAAAAAGGAGCTAAAAATGGCAGTTCAATACTTTGAAAATGAAAAGATTTTTAAACTGGATACCAAAAATACCACCTATATGATTGGCACTACCGTTGAAGGATACGTCGGACATGTCTATTATGGAAAACGCCTGCAGCATGCCGGCGGGAATCATCTGCTCAGAACGGAAGAAAACCCCTTCACCCCCAGTGTGAGAAAAAGGGAAAAGGCATCATTTTTCGATTTCTTCCCTATGGAATATCCTACAGGAGGAGTAGGTGATTACCGTGAAAGCTGTTTGAATATACGAAACGAAGACGGTCGTATGGGCTGCGAAATTCTCTATACCTCTCATGAGATAATAAAAGGAAAACCACGCCTTACGGGCCTTCCAAGTTCCTTCGGAAGCGGACAGGAAGTTGAGACACTCTTACTTACCTGCAAAGATGCGGCCTTAGGTGTTAAGGTAATTCTTTCTTACTCCGCATTTTATGAGACAGACATTATTACCAGAAGCGTAGAGGTTATAAACGAAGGAGTCCAGAATCTGAAACTGGAAAAGGTATATAGTGCCTGTCTGGACATGGATAATCAGGATTACCAGATGGTAAGTCTTCATGGCTCCTGGGCAAGAGAACGTCATATCCAAAAGAACCCGGTAGCCTATGGCAAGCAGTCAGTATCCTCCGCAAAAGGAGAATCCGGGCATCAGGAACATCCCTTTATTGCCCTTATTACACCTGGGACCACACAGGAGCAGGGAGAAGTATATGGAATGCACTTTGTATACTCCGGTAATTTTACCGGACAAGTAGACCGCAGCCAATTTGATGCAGTCCGCATGGTCATGGGCATTAATCAGGAAGAATTCTGCTGGAACTTAAATCCCGGTAATTCCTTTCAGGCGCCGGAAGTTGTACTTGTTTACTCCGACAAAGGGCTTGGCAAAATGACTCGTTCACTCCATGATTTTTATCGTGAGCACATGATTCGCAGCCCTTATAAAAATAAAAAACGTCCCATTCTTATAAACAACTGGGAAGCCACATATTTTGATTTTAACACGGACAAATTACTTGCTATTGCAAGAGAGGCCCAAAAAGCCGGCATAGAAATGCTGGTTATGGACGACGGCTGGTTTGGAGAACGAAACAGCGACAACTGCTCTCTGGGAGATTGGGTGGTAAATGAAAAGAAAATAACCGGCGGTTTAAAAGATTTGGTAGAACGTGTCAATGAGATAGGACTGGAATTTGGTATCTGGTTTGAGCCGGAGATGATTTCTCCCAACTCCGACCTTTACAGAAATCATCCGGAATGGGCAATCCACATTGAAGGACGTGAAGCTACCCAAAGCAGGGAACAGTATGTATTGGACCTTTCGAATCCGGAAGTTATTGAATATGCCTATGAGAGCGTAGCGAGAATACTTCGAAGTGCCAATATTGCCTATGTTAAATGGGATATGAACCGCCAGTTAACTGACCTTGGAAGTGTTTACCTGGATAAAGAATCACAGCAGGAATTATTTCATCGATACACTTTAGGGGTATACAAGATGCAGGAACGCCTGGTAACTGAATTCCCGAACCTTCTCCTTGAGAACTGCTCCGGCGGCGGAGCCAGATTCGACCCTGGTATGCTCTATTACAGTCCTCAGATATGGTGCTCTGATGATACCGATGCAGTAGAACGGCTGAGTATTCAGGAAGGAACAGCCCTTATTTATCCCCTGTCCGCTATGGGAGCTCATGTAAGTGATTGTCCCAATCACTCCGTAGGCCGTGTAACACCTTTTGAAACAAGAGGTCATGTGGCATTAGCCGGAACCTTCGGATATGAATTGGATATAACAAAGATTCCGCAGGAAGACAGGGATATGATACCAAAACAGGTCGAGATGTATCACAAATACCATGGTCTGGTAAGAGCAGGAGATTATTACCGTATAGCCTCCTTTAGCGATAATCACTGCTATGATTGCTATGAAGTAGTTTCCAAAGATAAAAAAGAAGCCCTTGTAACTTATGTGCAGGTACGTGGAATTCCAAACAGCCACAGCAGAAAGATAAAACTGCAAGGATTAGACGAGACAGCCTCTTACCGTCTGGAGGGAACGGAGCAGATATATCAGGGGGAAATGCTGGTAAATGGCGGATTCCTAGTAAAAGATATGTGGGGTGATGCTATCAGCCGCCTGTATCATTTTGAGCGTCTTGATTAATTAGCTTATATCACAATTAATTACAAAGCCACCTCTCAATGTTAAATACATGATTGTAATCCAGCTTTGTTATACCAGATGAAATACCGGTAAATCCGGTGTTTCATCTGGTATTTTTATTATTATGACCATTACATTTATTGCCGTATTATTCATTATTGTTATATTTTTCTTTCCATAAAATAGCGAGTCGTTTAAAAAGCATAAGTATATATTTATAAAAACTCATACGTAAATAATTCGCTCAAATAATGTACTATATATAAACCCTTATCTTATTTTAAAGACATCTATGCCTGTAATTCATTTACGAATCGTTATTGCATTTTGAATAATTCTCCATTGTTTTTTACCTTAAGTCACTAAAATTCTAGTTCAAACTACTAAAAGTATTAAATCGTCAAAATTTAATAACGATATGTACATAATTCACTGTTTAAGCTATAATATTTCAAAAGGAGGTGCATTGCATTATGGACGAAATCGATTTACAAATTATAAAGCTTCTGGAAGAGGACGGGCGGATGACTCACGAAGAGATAAGCAAACGTCTCCACATTTCCCGCCCTTCTGTCCATCAAAGAGTAGCCAAATTGGAAAATAACAAAGTTATTAAAGGCTATCGCGGCATCATTAATTGGAACAAGCTTGACGAAAAGATTAAGGCTATCATTATGGTTAAAATCAGATGCAGTAATTTTAAAGAGCTGGCATCCAATATCATCTCTCTGGATGTCCCCAGAGTTAGTATCGTAGAAGCTCAGCGGCTTGCTGGGGAATGGTGTATGATGCTAAAGGTCAGGGTATCTGACCCGCAGGATATAACGAACTTAATTGATGAAATGGTCAAATTTCCCGAGGTAAAGGAAACTTCCACGACCTTTATCTTAACTACGATTCTTGAAGACGGTTTAAAGGGAAAAGATTATGAAAAAGCTGAAGGAGAGAATGGAATATGACACAACAAAAAATAACCTCTAATACAGGTAAAGCAAAGCATAGTTCTTCAATGATCATCCTTGCATTGATATCTGTTTATATATTCTGGGGCGGAACCTATTTAGGAATGAAATTTGCCATTGAAACCATCCCTCCCTTTTTGATGGCTGGCATCCGTTTCAGTATTGCCGGCTGGATTCTCTATATTATATACCGTTTAAAAGGTGAAAAGCGTCCCTCCCTTGAAGAATGGAAGAATGCAGGTATTGTGGGTACCTTATTATTACTAGGAGGTAACGGAGTTGTGGCCTGGGCAGAACAGCAAGTTCCCTCGTCCATAGCATCTGTATTGGTTGCCACCGTACCTCTTTGGATTACCGCCTTCAGTTATATAAGCAGAGCAAAAAAACCTGGGGCAGGTTCTGTTCTTGGCATAATACTTGGATTATGCGGAATTGGTACCCTTGTCTGGAACTCCAACGGAACATCACAAACAACAAATATCTGGGGTATACTGGCACTCATATTTGCAGCTGTTTCATGGTCCGCAGGCTCTATGTATTCCAGAAAAGCCAAGCTTCCCTCTGCACCACTGCTATCTACCGGCGTTCAGATGATTGTTGGAGGTATACTCCTTTTAATCGCTGCTGCCTTTCATGGTGATTATCGTGGTTTTGACCCTGCAAAGATATCGGGCAACTCCTGGATAGCTCTTGGCTACCTTATTGTTTTTGGTTCATTAATAGGTTATACCTCATACATATGGCTACTGAAAAATGCAGAGCCTTCCGTCGTGTCCACATATGCCTTTGTCAATCCTATCGTAGCCGTTTTCCTGGGCTGGCTTCTTGCCGGAGAAAAAATCGGAGTAAACACTTTCATTGCGGTACTTTTTATAATTGCAGCCGTTGTCATAATTACACTGTTCCGCGATAGAAGTAAACAGTAGATATTGATATTAAAATCTAATTTTATTATTATATAAAACCGATGTCTTCTTTTATTTAGATGGTTATAAAATTATTATTGACAAATTAATCGCACTACCATTATAATGTAAATATAATTTGATGAGCATCTAATCAAAGGAGACATTTATGGAAATAGATATTATTAAAAAAATAGTAAAGGCCAGTGGAGTAACTTCGGGTGAATTAATATTAATTCACTTCTGGGGAGAAGACAGCGATATTGGTTTGATGCATAAATTTGCAGTGGCAGTGGCTGAACTCGGTGCCTCTTCACTGGAGCTGCAGCAATCCAGAACCCATAACAGTAATCTTTTCAGCACAGTAACAAAAACAAGCTTTAACAACAACTATTATTCAATATTTAACGAGGTCGATGCGGTCTTAGATATATTTACTTATAAACCGATAGTTTTAAATTGCAAATTACCGGATGAGCAAATGGATTGCTACCGAACTTATATGAGAAATATCTTTCAGATTTTTATGAAAAAGAAACGTTTTACCCAAATTCGGATACCAACGGTTGAAAATGCAAAAGAAACAGACCTGGAACCTTCAGAATTTATGGAGCGCATGACAAAAGCATATGACATTGATTATGACAAATTAAAAGAGACCTGTGAAAAGAAGATTACCGAACTAAGAGAAGCAGAAGAAATCATCTTGCATACCGGAGACAATTGCAGATTAAGAATTGTGACAGAAAACAGAAACTGGATTGCCGACTGCGGTGACGGCGATTGGCCTTGCGGTGAAGTATACATTGCCCCTATAGAAGAAAGAACGGAAGGTACTGTTTTTTATAACAAACTCTATATGGAAGATATCGGTGTGTTTGAGAATGTAACCTTAACAATAAAAGAAGGGGTCATAATAAATAGTAACACAGATTTAATCAATCAATTTCTTGAGAACAATCCAAAAGAAAACCTAACAGTTTGCGAACTTGGTTTTGGCTGTAACGAAAATATCATAAGCGCTGCCGGTTATGCCGTATTGGATGAAAAGATGATTGGCACCTTTCATGTGGCAATTGGCGATAATAGCATGTTCGGCGGAAAAAACAAGGCTGATTTACATATTGATTTGGTCGGAACTGCAACAGTTGAATTAAAATACAGGATTGCTTAAAGGAGATAATATATGTTGGACAATAAAAATGCTGAATTTCTGGAATATCTTGATTTATCCATAAATGCTTCTCAAAATATAACTGTCAAATTGATAAATGACAATCGAAACGATGAAGCCAATCATGAAAAAGTAAAGACTAACGTTTATCAGATTTTTAAAACGGTATTTCAGACTATAACAAAACAAAAAACTTTGGAACAAGAAGACATTAAGAAGCTCTTTCTAGAAAAGACCGAGACAATTCCGGCTAACTGGAAGACCTCCCTTGAATCGGCAAAGACATTTCAAGATGTTGAAAAAATCCTAATTGAAGAAATAAAATTACAAACTCTAGAGGAGATAAGAAATACCTTCTTAAAAATTTGGGAAAGGAATTAAAATGACGGAAACAGATGCAATTAAACTTTTCAAATGCCTCGCAGATAAGTCGCGAATGAATATTCTGAAATCTTTGATAATAGAGGATATGTATGTTGAAAGACTTGCTGAAAGGTTAAACCTAACACCGGCAACTATTTCATTTCATCTTAAAAAGCTGGAAGATGCGGGGGCTGTCACCTCCTATAAAGACCAATACTATATGATGTATTCCTTGTGCAGGGATATCTTTCTCACCAATATTTTAGACATTATCAAGGAAGAGGCTCCCGATGCCAAAGAGCAGGAAGAACGCGAAAATAACTATCGAAAAAAAGTGATAGACGCCTTCTTTGAATATGGTAAACTAAAATCTATCCCTGCTCAGAGAAAAAAGGAGCGTATTATTCTGGAGGAAATCGCAAAATCATTTGAAAAAGAGAAAGATTATTCAGAACGGGAAATCAATATAATTATTGCTGACTTTCATGATGACTTTTGTACCCTGCGAAGAGACATGATTTCCGAAGGATTATTAGAACGTTCGGGAAATATCTATAAAACGAAATAAATGCAAAGCCAAAAGAAACAATCCTTCAATTATTATAACACATGCAATCTTTTAAATTCTATAGGGCTCATTTGTTCAGACTTTCGAAAGGCTGAACAAAAATAGCTCACATCCTGAAAACCCACAATCCTGGCAAGCTCCTTTATTTGTAAACTCTTGTTTTGAAGAAGGAGCTCCTTGCTCTTTTTTATCCGAAATAAATTTATATATTGAAAAACAGTCTGTGAAGTTGTTTTCTTAAAGGAACTGCACAGATACTGAGGGGTAAGATTAACTACCTGGGACAGTTCCGTGAGGGAAAGCGCCTTATCATAATTATGTTCGATATAATCAAACAGCGGTTTTAATTTATTATACTGGTTTGCAATATTCTGGTCGTATTTTTGGGAGGTGAACTTTAATAAATCCATGAGGATATCATAAATTATACGTGAGCTTTCCAGGCTTTTTGTGGGACTGCCCGATTGTTCAATATCATATACCATGGCAATCTTTGAGGATATGGTATGAGGCTGCGATACAAAATAGACGCCGGACTTTGTGATTTCTGAGGTATTCGTAAAAAAGTCCGGTATCTGCCTTCCCTGAAATATCACCCAATCCACCTCCCAGTTATCGCTTATTGCATAGTACTCATGAGGGGTGTCCGGAAATAAGAGCATGCCCTGATTTTCCGTAACCATGCAGGTCATATTATTGATTTTCAATTCGCCTCTGCCGCTGCGGCATTGTATCCACTGATAATGGGGATGGCCATTAGGGCGGTTTATATACTCCTGCTCATAAGAACAGCCAACTCCCTCAATGTAATATGGGAGCTTTGACTCAAATTCCGTTATAACCGGGAATATCATTTTTTTCATAATTTATCTTCTTTCTCTTATTTATTAAACTTTTGATTGTTATAGGTAATCTTGGATGCTTCCAACATACCTGGATAACGGCCACTTATAATTCTCATTTTAGATACATCCAATCATTACCCTTCTTTATAAATCTTAATTTTATCATATAGATGTTAAAATACTTTGATTGATGTGCATTATAAGCAATGATACTATATTAATATATTCATATTATTTAATCAATCTAAAAGAAGTATTTTTAAACTACGGAAAGGGGTTATTATGGATAAATTATTATATGGTGTTGCCTACTATGATGAATACATGCCCTACGAAAGGCTATATAAGGATATCAGGATGATGAAGGCGGCCGGAATTAATGTTGTACGAATTGCCGAATCAACCTGGAGTACTTTGGAGCCGCAAAATGGAGTATTCAATTTCTATCACATAGACCGGGTACTGGATGCAATGCAGGAGGCAGAAATAAGAGTAATCATTGGTACGCCAACCTATGCAGTTCCTGCCTGGATGGTAAAGGAACATCCTGAAATACTTGCCGTAACACCAAAGGGGCAGAATAAGTACGGCCCCAGGCAGAACATGGATATCACAAGTCCTGCCTATCTGTTTTATTCCGAAAGAGTTATCCGAAAATTACTGGAGCACGTGAAGGAGCATCCTGCAATTATCGGATATCAGGTCGACAATGAAACAAAGCACTATAATACATCCGGTCCCAATGTACAGTTACTCTTTGTAAAATACATAAAAGAGAAGTTTAAGAATCCGGATGAATTAAATCAGAAATTCGGACTGGATTACTGGAGTAACAGGATCAACAGTTGGGAGGACTTTCCTAATGTCGATGCTTCCATTAATGCGAGTTTGGTTTGTGAATTTAAACAGTTCCAGAGAAAACTGGTTACGGATTTTCTTGACTGGCAGGCTTCCATTATTCGTGAGTATAAGACTCTGTCCCAATTTATAACACATAATTTTGATTTTGGATGGAGAAATGCTTCCTTTGGGATACAGCCCGATGTAAATCATTTTGATGCTGCAAGAACATTAGACATTGCCGGAGTTGATATTTACCATCCCTCTCAGGATAAGCTTACCGGCGCTGAGATTTCATTCTGCGGAGATATCGCCCGTTCCATGAAAGGAAGCAACTATCTGGTGCTGGAGACCGAAGCACAGGGCTTTGCAAGCTGGGTTCCATATCCCGGACAGTTAAGGCTGCAGGCCTTCAGCCATCTGGCTTCCGGAGCTAATATGGTTTCCTACTGGCACTGGCATTCTCTGCACAATGCGATTGAAACTTACTGGAAGGGTCTCTTAAGCCATGATTTTGAACCGAATCCTACCTATGAAGAATCTATCACCATAGGCAGGGACTTTGATAGATTAAGCTCAAGACTTATAAACTTAAAGAAAAAGAATCAGATAGCCGTACTTTTTAGTAACCAGGCTTTATCCGCCCTTGACTCCTTCAAGAGTATGAATGAAGGACTGGACTATAATGAAGTATTTCGAACTATGTATGACACACTGTATCACATGAATCTGGGATGCGATTTCGTTGACCCTTCCAGTGCCAACATAGAGAAGTATACCTTGCTGCTTGTTCCTCCCCTGTATGCGGCATCGGATGAACTGCTATTACGCCTGAATAAATTCGTTGAAAACGGAGGACATATTATTTATGCCTTAAGAAGCGGTTTTTCCGATGAGAATGTAAAGGTAAGGGCTTCCCGTCAACCCGGCATAATAGGAGAGGCATGCGGAATCTATTATTCGCAGTTTGTATCAGCAGCCAATGTTACATTAAAGGATACGGCCGACATTTCTGCTGATAAAACAGCCTTAACTTCTTTAATGGAACTGCTAATACCGGGTTCGGCCAAAGTACTCGCCCGCTACGAACACCCCTATTGGGGAGAATATGCCGCTATCACTCAAAATGATTATGGAAAGGGCACCGCAACGTATATTGGCTGCCTTCCTGATGCAAAAGTTTGGGAGATGGTAGTGAAGAATGTTGCAGTTACAGCCGGTCTGTGGGGAGTTGACCAGGACATTTCATTCCCTTTAATAACAAAGTCCGGTGTAAACCAAGCCGGTAAGGTCATTCACTATTATTTTAATTATTCCATGAATGCCAATTCTTTTTCTTATCCATACAATCAGGGAATAGAATTACTTTCTGAAGAGCCAGTTACAGCACAAGAACTTCTTACCCTAGAACCTTGGGGTATAAAGATAATAGAAGAACTCTAATTTGGTTTGGATAACAGTATGTAATTTATTTAGGTGTTTTATCAGGATATTTTTTAGGATATTTTTAGGATATCTAGAGTATTCTTTATGGTATTCTTTTAGGATATTTTAAATAAGAGCAATCATCTTCAAGGGGTGTATACAGACAGTATTGAGCTTATATACACCCTTTTTTCACACGATTACCATTCTGTCGGTTGAGAGGAAGGAGCTATTTCTTCCGGTTCCACATCCATACAGCCTCCGCAATTATCAGAAGTAACTTCTCCGTCCTGATTGGCATTCTGACCGCAATTCCCCGCAATCTGTCCGCCCTGGTTAGCATTTTTACCGCCTTTACCGGTTATCTGGCCGCCTTCGCTTGCTCGTTGTTTCAGGCCGGCTTCACTGCCTTCATTAGCATTGTTATTAGTATTATAAATGGTAATATAGATGGATAGTCCATCTTTCTCATGTTTATAAACTACTCCTGCATTGTCCTGACATTCTTCTGCGATAATTTCACCCTGTTTATTCTCATCAAGCATATAATCTGCTCCTTTCCATATTATCCGCACTTTATTATATGGCTAAAGTTATATATTGTGACATTTATCGACATTCAGACATTACACGAAAGCTGTACGATTAATTTTTATGTACTTTTATATTGATAGAGTGAGAATCGACTTTCTGATTTTTTTATGGTAATATATAACTGATCTGATAAAAATCAGTCAGAACATTGATCACCATATTCCGGCTATAGATACTCAGAACATATAACCCCTCAGAAGGAGGCAGCAACTATAAAAAATCTTCCGAACCTCATTACTTTAACCAGAATTTTCTTCTCCCTGACATTATTGCTTATTGTGCCAATGTCCGGATGGTTTTTCTTTTTTTATATACTTTGCGGTACTAGTGATATGATAGACGGATATCTTGCAAGAAGAATGAATGCCGCCACCAAATTCGGAGCAGCTCTGGATAGCGTAGCTGATTTTGTATTTGTAGCGGTAATCCTGTGCAAGCTGATTACAATAATTAAATTATCCGGCTGGATGTTAATCTGGCTGTTAATTATTTTAATAATTAAATTTGCAACTCTGTTAACCGGTTTTATGAAATACCAATCCCTTGCTTTCCTGCATACCTATATGAACAAAATAACAGGCGGCTTATTATTCTGTTTTCCGGTGTTTTACGCAGTATTTGGAATTCTTCCCACTGCCTTTCTGCTGCTTGGTGCAGCGACCCTTGCCGCGGCGGAAGAGCTTCTCATTAACCTGACATCTAAGATTTTAAATCCGGACGTAAAATTATTCTTGAAAGTCAAAAATAACAAAGACTACAAATAATGAAGGAGCCATTATAATGGAAATCTCATGCAATTTTCTAAATTCTATTAAGGATCAGACTGCCAGAACTCTGTGGAGTCTAAATAATGTAATCGACGCCATCCCTGATTCCTATTGGGAAAAGCTCTATTGCGACATGCCGGTGTGGAAGCATGTCTACCATACGCTTCATTCCCTTGATATGTGGTATATTAATCCCCTGGTCTATGAGGAGCCTTCCTTTCACAAAGAGGGGCTTAACGACCTTGATGCCGTAACAGAGGGATTTCTGTCCAGAGCTTTACTAAAAGAATATTATATTGATGTCCATAAGAAGATTTTTGCCTATCTGGATGGACTTGATGATGAGAAACTTTTGGAAAGACCGGACAAATGCCCTTATACCAGGTTCCATCTTATTATGGCTCAGCACAGACATTTGGATATGCATATTGGGATGCTGATGGGATATGTAATTGCCGGCAAAGACTTATGGCCGAGAATTCTGGGATTGCAGTCGGAATTTCCGGAAGATGAGTATTCTTTGTATTTTTAGTATAGTTAACGGAAGATATGAATGGTACTATACATATTCAGATTTTTTAAGATTATCATTACTATGAAGGAGAGTAGGATAGGTTGAAAAAACAAAAGACAGTTTTTTCAACTACAGATTCAAGAATATCAAATCGAAGATTTGACATTCAGAAAAGGGGGATAGAATGAGAAAAAGCATAGTAAAAGCAGCCCTGGGCGCAGTAATTCTTGTCCTGTTAGTTCTCAGTATAATTATTCTAAGAAGACCTAAAGAGACATTGAAATCGTCCTTAACAGAAGATGTTGCTTCAATCAGTCTCACTCAATTTGACTCTCATGAAGCAAAGGAAACCTTAACCCTGGCCGACAGCAAAGAAATCAAAGAAGTAATGGATTTATTGGAAAAAGCACAAAAGACCAGAAAATCTACTGTTAATGATACCCCTTACGTGAATTCCTATTACAAGGCGGAAATTCAGGGTGAAAGCAAAATACGTACCTTTAATATTTATCAAAGCGGCAGATATTATTATGCAGAAGAACCATACTCGGCTATTTACCGTCTTTCTAAAAAATCCTACGAAGATCTGGTCTATATTTATACCGCCGGTATTGCAGCCACCCCCCATTATGCTTTTGTAAACCCATAATTAATCAGTACAGCCCTGGCGAAAATAGCAGGTGTTAATTAAGCGATAATTGTACACGGCAGTACTAGTATGCGATATAGAAATAGATAACTTCCCGGAGGTGAGAGATGGATTTGGTTAAGCTTACTATAACCGCTTCGGCATGCAGAAGTGGATATCATAAAGCAGGAGATGAATATATA
>JAEXGM010000048.1 GCA_023450835.1 Bacillota bacterium
TATCACTGTGTCAGCATAAAAGTATTCCGCAGACACAAAGCGCCATAGCCAAAAGTCGGATTAGGATATACTGGCTCAAAGCTTAATTCCCTTGCTCCGGCTATTAAGTAGGCGCGCATCTTCTCCCCGTACATATACTGGTCATGATTTTCTACAATACCCCACTGCATCATAAGCGCACAGCTTCCCGTTACAAAAGGAGTTGCCATACTGGTACCGGAAAGGACCCTATAACCGCCGCCGGGAGCACAGGAATTGATATTGACACCGGGAGCTACCAGGTCAGGCTTAATGGGAAAGCCGTTTCTTGGAAATCCCCGTCCTGAAAAGAAAGCCAGGCTGTCGTTGGAGCCGTCATAAGCACCTACTGATATTACTCTCTCCGCAGTGGAAGGTATGGTAAGTGTAGTTTCTTCCGTGGGACGCAAAAAAGCGGTCTGTGGATTTAAGACGCCACCGGAAGGCAGCCACATATCATAATTTCCCACAACAATACTTCTCGGAACCAGTTCAATGGACCAGATGCCGGTTTCTACATAGTCATTCACGGGAATGAATTCCAGATAGATTTCCTGCTGGGCGTTATAGGGAACCGGTTCTCCATAGAATAAGTATATCTCTGTTGGGCCAATCCGGAATTGCTGGGTGCCAAGCCTCTCAGGAATAGGACCGACCCTTGTACCTCCTGGAGAGATAAGGGTAATATCAAATTTGTCATAGAAGTTCTTCCATATCTGAAGATTGAATGTAAATTCATATTCTCCTACACCAAGCTCTACGATTTCACGGGCAGCACCCGGAGCCATTGACAGTACTCCGCTGGTATGTTTACTGGTAGTGCCCTCATTGCCGGTGCCGACACAAATATTGATTCTTCCCCGGTTTGCAATTTCACTCATGTAATTTTCCAGAAGAGAATTCCCTGTATGGGAACCATAGTTGGTGCCAAAGCTGATATTAATTGCCATAGGCTGATTGAGTTCCAGTGAACGTTTCACACAGTAATCAATGCCTTGCATTAACTGAGTGGTTCGGGGAAAAGAATTGCTGATAGAGGAACCAAGCTTTACAACCAGCAGATTACTTTGAGAAGCCACCCCCCGGTACAGGCCGTTGCTTGCCCTGCCGTTACCGGCGGCAATTCCGGTTACATGGGTCCCATGTCCCGAAAGGTCAACACTGGGAACGATGGCAAGTTGTTCTGCTTGGGTAGGGGCTTGCAAGGCCTGATTTATCTGTTCTCTGGAATAGAGAGTACCAATAGCATAGCCTGCAGGTGGAGTTCCTTCTATTGTCTGGTCCCAGAGCTCGATAATTCTTGTAGTTCCGTCAGGGTTGCGAAAATCAGGATGAGAATAATCAATTCCTGAATCAATGACTGCAACGATTACTCCATTGCCAAAGAGGTTATATTGGGAAGTCTGCAGGGGATTGATACAAGAAACGCTTCTTCCCTGATTAACGGAATAGAAGATGCGCTTCGGCTTTTCGATGAATTCGATTTCCTGATAAGTGGTAAGTTTAGGTATAAGATCCTGACGGATAGTAATAATTGCATATTCATTCTGGAGCGGAACTACGGTCGCTCCTAATTCGCTGGCAACACGGGAGAGGTCACCGCTGTACTTTACAATCAACTCCCATATTTTAACCTCAGGTATAAAGCCGACATTTAAGTCGAGGGTTTTAGCCCGTACATCTTCCGGAACATCCAGAGCCAGATTCAATTGATTATCTGCTTTTCCGCTATTAGGCATAGCCTGAACCTGCTTTCTTTTATTATTTTTAGTATATGCAGGGAAGTATCTTTAAGGTACTTATTTGGGAAGATATAGTAGATTACAACTTCTGTATTTTATTTTTGCTGAAAAACAAATTATGAATTATACTTATAGATATTTGAAGAAGGCGTCGGGAGAATAAATATGAATAGAACCTATATTGCAATCGACTTAATATTAGGTTAAAGTATTGCAAGGATGTTTAACTACAACAGCTTGAGATTCTCTCTTTTTAGGCAAACAGGCATACAGGCCTTATAGCCTATAATCAAATCTCTTTGAGGCGGCGATAACTGGAAATGGCAGGTGAGGTTATGATATATTTGTATGGAATACAAATTGATGAAAATCAACATGATAATGAGATATTGTCTTTATTAGCTAAAATATCTGAGGAAAGAAGGGAAAAAGCAAAAAAATATATAAAACAAATAGATCAAAACCGATGTATATTAGGTGAAGTGCTTTTAAGATATATTTTATTGAAGCATTATGGAATAACTTCCAAGGAAATAGCTTTTCAATATAATGAGTATGGGAAACCTTCGTTAATTAAACCAAAGGGAATACATTTTAACATATCTCATTCAGGTGAGTGGGTTTTATGTGGCGTTAGTGATATGCCTATCGGTATTGATGTAGAAGGAGGAATGGAGGAGGTTATCCCAATTGCTGAACGTTTTTTTACGGAAAAGGAGATTAGATATATTGATAGTCATCTATTGGGCAATCAGTATGACGCATTCTATAAAATATGGACATTGAAGGAAAGTTATATTAAGTGTGTTGGGATGGGGTTGCAAATACCTTTAAATTCTTTTAACTTTGAATTTTTAAAAGAAAAAATAAGCATATATGTGGAGGGATTATTAGATAATAAATACATATTTAAAAGTAAAAAAATCAATGACAGATACTATATGGCATTATGTGTATTGGGCAAGACATATAATTTATGGGGAAACGATATAAAAAATATATCATTGGAAGAACTAATGAGTTCTAGTAATTACTTTTAAAGCGGTAGGAGAAGGGAAAAAAGTTGGACAAAATCTCATCTATTCTCAGAATAGATAAAATTTAATGAAAACTCACGCAAAGTGAAACGTCCTTTATAAGCAGCTTAAAAACAGACCCTAGTAAATAAGCAGATGGACCAGTAGTCTAGATTGGAAGCAACTTAGGGAAACAAGATGAGTAACAAATAGAAAAAAGTATATAAACAGAGTTAAAAGGACTTATAAATCCAGTATAAATGATTTATAAGTCCTTTTGCTTATTATAACTTTAGGATGTTCAAATTGCGGAATGGATAATAAATAATTCATAAATGTAGAACAAGGGCTGCTTTTTATACTGTGACAATACAACAAATTGGTAAAAATTTCTTGTAAATTTTACAATATTTGCTTATAATATGAGTGATATCACTATTTCAATAGTACTTAAATCTCGATAAATAATTTTTATAAGTTGATGACATTGCCAATAGTACTAGTGATTTGATGAAAATAGCGGTTGTATATATTACGGAAAAAATATGAGGTGACCTGTAGATTTCATGCAAAAGAAGAAATCTAGCTAGAGAGGAAGAGAGCAATATGACAGAAAGTGAAAGATATGAATCTAACATTAGAAATTATTGTAGAGATTTCCCAAAAGTATTTACAAGAAGTAAACTATGCAAAATGTATACGGCAGAAAATGAGGAATACTTAGACTTTTTCTGTGGTGCAGGTGCACTTAATTATGGACATAATAATGATTTTATTATGGAGCGGATTGTAGATTATATAAGAAGTGATGGAATTACTCATGCATTGGACATGTATACTGCTGCTAAATGTGATTTTATAAAGAAATTTCAAGACTATATTGTAAAACCCAGAGGCTATGAGTATAAAATGATGTTTTGTGGACCGACCGGAACAAATGCAAATGAAGCTGCATTAAAAATAGCACGTAAATATACAGGAAGAAAGAATGTAATAGCTTTTATGGGAGCTTTTCATGGAATGACAGTAGGAAGTTTATCATTAACAAGTTCATTAGCTGCTCGTAGAGGTGCTGGAATACAGCTTGAGAACACAACCTTTATTCCATATTGTAGAAATGATTTTGATTCATTGGGATATATTAGAATGATTTTAAATGATGATCATTCTGGAATAGAAAAGCCAGCAGCTATCTTTGTTGAGACCGTTCAAGGCGAAGGAGGAGTTCAGGTTGCTGATTTTGGTTGGCTCAAAGAATTAGCTGAACTATGTAAAGAATATCAAATTCTTTTAGTTTGCGATGAGGTACAAGTTGGTTGTGGTCGTACAGGAACTTTCTTCTCATTTGAACAAGCTGGAATTGAACCGGATATGGTTGTAATGTCAAAATCAATCAGCGGTTCTGGGTTACCAATGGCATTAGTGCTTCTTAAACCGGAGATTGATTGTCTGACGTCGGAAGAACATTCTGGTACATTCCGTGGAAATCAGCTGGCTTTTATAGGCGCAAGCGCGGCAATAGATTACTCCATAGAACATAAATTATGGGATAAAGTCAAAGATGATGAACAGTATATTAAAGAATATATAAAGGAAAATATACTTCCAATTAGCCCAAAAATTCAGTGTCGTGGTCGAGGGCTTATTTTTGGAATTGACTTTTCAAATTTTGATGATAAAAAATTAGCGGATTGTATATCAAAAGAATGTTTCAGACGAGGACTAATCATAGAATTAGCAGGGAGAAACAATAGTGTATTGAAAGTTATGCCGGCACTAATAATTCGCAGGGATGAATTTATGGCAGGGCTTGAGATAATTAGAAAAGCGATTCAGGCCTGTATATAAGCATTCAAAAAGCGTTCAAAAATTGTTCGAGGAGAGACTAAAGGATGGAAACACCAAGGTATGAATTTAGTAAATCAGAAATACAAAAAAATTATAAGTACATATCAAAAAAATTACCACTTTGTAAGTTGTTTTACGCAATGAAAGCAAATGGAAATGAAAAGGTGTTAAAAGAAATAAAAGAAACTGGGGCCGGTATAGAGTGTGCGAGTAAGTATGAATTTGATCGTGCCAGAAGAGTTGGAGTCAACTCCACAAATATAATATTGGGATTGCCAGTTAAAACAGTTGAAACAATTGAATATACATATAAAAATGGCTGCAGATACTATGTTTTTGATTGTTTGAATGAATTGCATAAATTGAAAAAATATGCACCAGATGCAAAGAGAATTTTAAGAATCAAAATTTCAGATTTAGTAGTATCAAGTATTAATTTTGGTATGCCTTTACAAGAGATTGTTGATAATTTAGAGGAACTAAAAGAGTCAATCCATGGAATTTCATTTCATATATCCTATAACAATAATATACATTCTATTCAAGATGTGTTTAAGAGAATGGATGAGTTAATGGAGCAATTGGAATGTAAAGGTAAAAAATATATAGTCAATATAGGCGGGGGATATAAAACCGATATAGATGATGAATTTTATGATGAGTATAACAATATTCTCACTAAAATTAAAGAAAAGTACGATTGCGTTTTTTATGCTGAACCGGGAAATATTATAGTTGAAACAGCAGGCTTCTTTTATGCAAAAGTTATCTCTGTGAAGAAAACGAAAAACAATAGTATTGTATATATGAATGGTGGCATTCCAAATGGAATAGGATATGGAACTTTCTTAGGGAATATAGAAAACTGCAGTCGAAATAATTCTCAAAAAGAGCTTAATGTATATGAGTTTAGAGATTGTACCAATCTGAATGAGACTTTGATTCGGGCTGAGAGTAAATATGATATAGAGATTGGAGATATTATAAGGTTTGATCATTTGGGTGCATATTCCATTGTTTTTCAAAATTATTTTCATATGTGGGAACAATGCAGTGTCCATATAGTTGAATGATATAGGAGGTTTGTATGAATACACCGGTGTACATATTTAGTAAGAAAGACCTTGTAAATAATTATCATAAAATATGTTCTTTACTGAAAAATATACATGTTTATTATACATTAAAAACTAATGCTGAAAAGGATGTGTTAAATGTATTAGCTGATGTGGGAGCATTATTTGAATGTGCTAGTGTTGGTGAATATAAAAGAATCCTTGATTTAGGAGTATCTCCGGAACGCACAATTTTTGGTCTTCCAATAAAGCCGGAAGAGACAATAGAATATGTGTATAAAAATGGAGGAGAATATTTTGTTTTTGAGGAGCTATTAGAGCTTAATAAATTAATTAAGTATGCTCCTAATTCAAAAAAGGTGTTACGTATTAATATTAATGATATTGTATCGAATACGATTGATTATGGTATGCCGATGGAAGAGATAATAAACAGTGAAGAGGGATGTCTGGAATATGTTGATGGAATTTCATTTCATATATCAAATAATACGAATGTGGAAGCTTTTTATAAAGCGTGCCAGCGTGTAGATAAAATACTACAGCTTTTGAATAAAATACATAGAAAGAAATACATAGTAAATATAGGCGGAGGATTTCATCTGGATGCAGGACGGGAATTTTATGACGGATTGAACTATACAGTAGAGGGATTAGTCAAAAAATACGACGTGGATATATATGCTGAACCAGGTGAGTCGATTGTAGGGTCAGCAGGAAAATTCTATACAAAAGTAATCGATATAAGAAGAGATGGTCATATGATAGATGTGTACATGGATTCTGGAGTGCCTCAAGGGCTTGCAACAAGGCGTCAGCCATCTGAGGTAAAGTTATTTAATAATGTTAGAACGAAGGATAAGAAGAGTATATATCGATTTATTGATTGTACATGCTTAGGTACTGCATTAGTAATTAAAAGATCCAACTTAGATATAAGGGTAGATGATATTTTAGAGTTTGAAGGATGCGGAGCATATACAACAGTATTTTGCAATGATTTTCATTCTTATGAAAAATGTTCGGTAATTATTAAATAAATATATAGGAGTATGAAACATGGATGACTTAAAAAATAAAGACAAGTACGGAATGTATAGTAATTTTAAGTATGTTTTAAAAAAACAGTGGTGTTTTAGTAAATTTGGTATATTAATTCAGTTTGTAAGAATTATATCAGGAGTTTTAGTAGCCTTAGCAGCAATTCTTATTCCAAAAATAGTTTTGGACTCTCTAGAAGATAAACTTTCTATAGAAAATATTTTAATGAAAATGATACCGGCGATTTTGATATTTGGAATACTTACTTGGCTTAATTATGCATCTGATATTGGACTGAAAAGATTAGCCGATTGTTTAAGATATAGTTGTTATGTAAAAGAGATTAATGATATAGCAATCCGGCAAGATTATAGTGTCTATATATCTCCAGAAGGTAAAAATGTAAGACAGAGAGCCGAGATTGCCGTAGGAGAGTCTGGACAGACAGGAATGAATAGTTTCCTTACTAATATAACTGAGTTAGGAAAAAATATATTGGGATTCGCTTCTTATTTTGTGATTTTAATTTTATTAAATCCACTCATTATTATTTTACTCATTGTAAGTTACGCAATTGATGCATTTGTATCAAGATTTATCCAAAAGTGGATACACAAAAATAAAGACAAACGTGCTGTAATTAAAAGAAAATTAAATTACATGGCATATAGAACAAGAGCACTGTCAGTTGCAAAGGATATTAGAATGTATGACATGTCAGGATGGTTAATGTTTCATGGTAAGCAAGTAATTGATGATGCGGATAAAATGTACACAGAAATCGAAAATAAGCGTTTTGGACGAAGCTTTATTGAGCAAGTATTAGGTTTCTTGAAAAATGGTTTAGCATATGCGTACCTGGTATATATAATGCTGCATGGAGATATGTCAATCGGTACTTTTACGGCTTATTTTGCTACAATATCAGGATTTGGAGAATGGTTACATGAGATTGTTGATTTGTTTTCCCAAATTACGGAATCAAGTTATTATGTGAAGGATTATCGAACTTATGTGGATTCTATAGATCAGGATAAGGACAAAGAAAATGTTGATATAAGTCAATTGAACTATCCATACACGATTACATTTGATGATGTTTGCTATAGTTATCCTGACAGTGATAAATTAATTCTTGACCATGTAAGTTTTGAAATAAAGAGTGGCCGGAAATATGCTTTAGTTGGAAGTAATGGTGCTGGAAAAACAACCTTAATAAAGCTAATGTGTGGTTTGTTGACTCCTATATCTGGCAGGGTATTATTAAACGGAATTAATGTAAGAAATATTTCGAATGTAGAATATTACAAATTATTTTCAGCTATCTTTCAAGATATCGGTCTGCTTCCTGCAAGCATCGCTAAAAATATTGCGTTATCCGTTGAAGAAAAAATTGATGAAAAAAGAGTATGGGATTGTTTGCATACAGCAGGCTTAGAAGAAAAAGTGAAAAGCTTACCAAAGGGTATACATACAAAATTAATTAAAAGTATTTCAGAGGATGGGGTTGATTTATCCAAAGGAGAACTCCAAAAACTTTTGCTGGCAAGAGCCCTATATAAAGAATCAAAAATTATTATACTAGATGAACCTACTGCTGCATTAGATCCAATCGCTGAGAGTGAAATATATCGGAAATATAATGAAATCGTTGGAAATAAAATGTCTATATTTATCTCTCACAGGCTTTCCTCTACTAAATTTTGTGATGCAATTATATTTTTAAAAGATGCTGTAATAACCGAATTTGGAAATCATGAGGAATTGATGAAAATTGATGGTGAATATGCAAGGATATTCAGACTTCAAAGTCAATACTATAATTCTAATAGTTACAAGGAGACTGCGGGATGTCAAGTATAAGAGAGAAAAAGCTTAAATTTAAGTATGGAATAGATATGAATAAAAGGGCCATTAAACTATTGAAGAGGATTTCTCCTCATTTAGTACTATGTGAAATTATAAATGGAATCATCAAGGGAGTGTTCCCTTTCGTTGAGATAACATTCTCTGCAATGATCATTAATGAATTAGCTGGAAAGAGAAATGTTAATAATTTAGTTAGGCTAATACTTTTCTCTATATGCAGTTTGTTCATATTAGGAGTTTTAAGAGAGATATTTAACAAAATAATTACTGCAAAAAAAGAAACCTTTGATGCAAAACATGAAATATTCTTAAATAATTATTCCTATAGTATGGATTTTCAGAAGGTAGAAAACTCCGCTACGACAGAATTAAGAGATAGAATTGAAGGAATTATGGATACAGAATCAGGAGGGTTAAAAATTATTTCAACCTATCTTGGTGAGCTTTGTCAGAATGCAGTATCTGTAATCATCGCTTGCTGCATATGCTTTAAGATGTTATTTTACTTTGATTTTCCAGGTGAAAAGTACCTTTGGATTACTTCACATTGGTTTACGGTTACATTTTTGTTATTGCTTGTAGTATGTATTTATGTTACAGCATTATTTTCAAGGAAGATGAAAAAGAAAATGTTTCAAGCCACTATGGAGGGAAGTAAGTATAACAGATATATTGGCTATTACTTATGGGAGTATCTTGATGATAATATGTATGCAAAGGACATCAGAATTTTTAACCAAAGTGATGTTGTTACAAGAGAGATGGAGGAAAAAGGATTTAGAGCCTGGATAAATATTTTTAGGGTCTGTGAGAAGTTAGAAAAGAAATATGGAGGTCTAAACAGCTTTATTTCTGCTATTATGTCAGGAATAGTCTATATATTTGTTACATTACGTGCATTAGCAGGAGCTATTAGTATCGGTAATGTAGTTAAGTACTATGGTGCAATTACCGTATTAGTTCGTGCAATATCAGGAATTTCTGTAACAATTACAGCAATTAATAATAATAATTTATATTTGAAATTGGTATATGAATATATCGATAATGGAAAAGATGTTCACCAAGGTACAGAAGAGGTTCAAACGAGGAAGGATGGTACATATGAATTTGAATTTCATAATGTTAGCTTCCAATATAAAGGTACAGATGAGTATGCACTGAAAAGTTTATCTTTTAAAATTAAGGATCATGAGAGAGTGGCTGTAGTAGGTATGAATGGATCCGGTAAAACTACAATGATCAAATTGTTGTGCGGATTTTATAAACCAGATGAAGGGTATATTACGTTTAATGGTACGGATATCCAAAAGTTAGACTATAAAGAATACAAAAAGTTATTTTCTGTAGTTTTTCAAGACTTTAGACTTTTTGGGTTCTCGTTGGGGGAAAATGTAGCTGTTAGCGATCAATATGATAATCAAAGAGTTTGGGATGTTCTTGAGAAGGTTGGAATTAAAAACAGAGTAGAACGATTAGAATATCAATTAGATAATCCTGTTTATAAGCAATTTGATGATCGGGGAGTCGATATTTCAGGCGGAGAAGAACAGAAAATAGCAATTGCCCGAGCACTATATCGTAACGCAGAAGTATATATATTAGATGAGCCCACAGCAGCACTTGATCCGGAATCAGAATATGAGATTTACTCCAAGATGAACGAAATTACACAAGGTAATACGGTAATATTCATTTCCCATAGATTATCTTCCTGCTGTTACAGCGATAATATTATTGTTTTTCATAAGGGAAAAATGGTTCAGAAAGGAAAACATGATGAACTTCTAAACGATGAAAAAGGAAAATATTATGAGCTTTGGAATGCTCAAGCACAACATTATAAAGAGGAAGAGGCGATTGAAGCTTAACATACAGAAAATGACGGAAATGGAGGATGCTGAATGACACCTAAGAAGAATAGAAGTATAGATTATTTTGATTATTATTTTAAAAATAAAGTTTCTGATGAAAGCCGCCATAAAAGAAATGTCATGCTGTCAACTGGTGTTAGTTCAACTGGAGTAATGAAACTATATAGAGAGCTGCTATCAAATGAAGCAAAATTTAATACAGAATTTGAAGATTATGTTCCCTCATGCGGAAGTATATTATTTCGAAGTGTTATTACTTATTATGAAAGATGGCTGGCCGGATTAAGTGACAAAGAAAATGTTTATTTCGAGAATATATGTGTCACATGTGGCAGTACGGCAGCAATGGCTTATGTATTTGATTATCTAAAGAAAGAGAAGGCGGAGAAAATACTATTAATTGGTTTACAGTATTTTGTGTATGAAATATTAAGTAATCAAAATAATATTCCATCATATTTATTTGCTGCTTCCGATGCAGACAAAACGATACCAGAGGTCAGTGAGGTGCAGAGAGCTGTGGAAACGGATGGATTTAAGTACTTATTTTTAACGCTGCCAATGAATCCATCTGGTGAAAAATACTCCCGTAATGAATTTATACAAATATTGAGATTATGCAAGAAAAATGACTGTGTTCTCTTCTTGGATTTATGCCAATGGGAGGAATGTGAAGCATTAGATGAGCCATATAATTATTCTTATGGGGAATGCATAATAGAAACAGATTCCTATCAAAATATTGTTATTATGGATAGTTTTTCGAAAAAAAGAAATATCCCGGGTTTGAGAATTGGTTACATCGCAGGAAAGGCAGATGTACTAAAATATGTTGAGTATATGAACTATATAACTTGTTGCCATCAAACAATTATGGGGGTAGGTCCGGTTATTATCGATTATTTTTACCGTATGGTTTATATTGAGTCAGATTGTGACCGTAGAAAGAAAATACAAAAAGATATTAGAAAAATTATTTTAAAAGAAGCAAATAATGAGTTTGCAAGATATTTACTTACATATGTTACATCAAATCAGTATGTAGAGAATGCAGTTTGTTTTATCAAGGAAATAATTCATAATTATGATATATACAAGAACAATTATAATTATGCCTGTAAACAATTAAGGAATGCAGGTTTGAGCTATATAGAGCGAGTCGGAGGCTTTAATTTTATTTTTTTATATAATAATCCCTTAGGGTATACGGAAAAGGAATTTAAAAATTATCTGCAAGAAAAGAAATTGATTTACATTTTTACACAAGAAGATTTTTGTGATCGAACACAGCGACATAATAAAAAATTTTTCATCCGAATTACTGTTGCAGATGAAGAAGAAGAATTCCAGAAAAAATTTGATTTTCTCTTGGAAGCAATGAAAGAAATCGGGCAAAAGAATTAGTTGTATAAAAGTATGAATTAACAATTAAGGAAAAGCAAGGAGATATTTCTATGGGATTAGAGGAGATAAAATATAAATATATAACAGCGTTACAAGAAGAGATTGAGGAGATTGATTTTTCTACAATAAATTGCAATGAACCGATTGTAGAAAAATACGGAATTAATTCATTTTACATTGTACAAATGGTTATTTGTGCAGAAGATATATTTGATATCTTTTTTGAAGATGAGGAATTAATTACAACAAATTATAAAACCTTAAATGATATATTTATTGTGATACAAAAAAAAATAGAGGAAGCTGATTAGTTGAAAAAATCAACATAATGCCAGGAGAATATAGAATGAATATAGCGTTTCTAAGGAAGGAATTGTCTTATTTTAAAAAGATGTATTTAGCAGAAAATATAATTGAAAAAGAGTATACCTATAATCAAGTAAAAGTGAGAGAATTCGAAGTATTTGAAAGTGATGAGAAAGATTGCAATGACCGGTTGTTTTTAATTAATATTCACAATAAATATCAGATATTAGGTTTTAAAATAATGATAGATTATTTTAAAAATCAGGGGAATTCATCTATTGATATGGATAGCAGAGTTACAGCAGATATGTTATTGGGTATTTATAAAGACATAAAAATTGAAAACCATAAAGTAACTGCTGTATATTTTCCTTTCGAACAAGGCGAAAAAAAATATGCTTTTAATAGAATCAAACAAGATGTAAATATAGAATTGACCTACCCAATCGTATTATATCAGGATCCTGTAATTATGCTTAAATGGAAAGAGGTATGGGATCAGAGAGCAAAGGAGAAAACAGAAGACCAACTGGTGGATTTCTTATCTGATACGGAGCCACATTTGAGAAAATATACAGAAAGAGTACTACATGGTAAGCAAAAATCCCAATTTAGAATTTATGATCCTGCATGTTCAACCGGTGAATTTTTAGCATATGTAAAAAAGAAATTTAGCAGTGCATATACGATAGGTCATGATATGGATGAAAACATGGTCAGATTATCCAAAAACAAAGTAGACGAATCAGCCTGCTGTAATGCATTTGATTCTTTCATTGCTCCGGAATCAATCGATATTTTAGTATTAAGATTTCTTAATTATGCAGTAGTAAATCGAACAGAAGCGGAGAAATTATTTGAAAAACTAATAATCACAGTAAAGGATGATGGAATGATTATTTGTTTTGGACATACTCCTGTGTTATTGAATACTTCTTTTTTTGAAAGTTTTGGAGTAAAGGTCATAGGAAAAATCGGATATGAACAGTTTACAGATTCAATTTTTCAATATTATGTAATGGAACGTTAAAGGTGTTAATTCTATTATGCAAAGGCAGGGAATAAATAAGGAGGGGAATTATGGGCTGTAAGGATACAGATTTAATTTCATATCATGATATAAGTGTGCAAGATGCATTTGAGAAGATAGTAAATAAATATTCAGATAAAGCAGCAATTATTGAAGGGGAAAAAATACTTACATACCAACAATTTAATTGCAGAATTAATAGATTGGCACACTATTTTGAGAAGCATGGGATTATAAAAGGAAAAAGAGCAGTATTAATTGCAGAACATTGTATTGATAGTGTAGTAGCAATTCTTGCGTTAATTAAACTCGGTGTAATCTATGTACCTGTAAATCCAGAATACCCTAAACAACGAATTGAATATATAATTGAAGATTGTAATGCAGATGCAGTGTTTTGCTTTGGAGATGAAATTTATACACGAAAGACATATAAATTTTCAGAAATTAATTTAAAACATGAAGTAGATCAGAATCCAAGGCCAAATACAACACTTGATGATCCTGCGTATATCACATATACTTCAGGAACAACAGGTAAACCCAAAGGAGTGATTATTCCACAAAAGGCTATTGTGAAACTGAAACTTAATGCATATTATGATTTGCATTTTAAAAAAGATGATGTTATAGCCCAATTTTCGACTATGTCATCGACAGCCTCTGTATCAGAATTGTTTTTTACTTTTTTGATTGGTGCTACTTTTATTATGACAACAAGAGAAAATGTGATAAATATAAAAGAATATGAAGCAATTTGCATTAAAAATAAAGTCAATGTTCTAATTGTTTCACCAAGGTATTATATGGAGTTAAATATTCCTAATGTAGATCGAATCATAACTTTAGGGGAGGCAACGAATACAGGAATATTAGAAAAGATTCCTCAGAATGCCGAATATATTAATTTGTATGGGACAAGTGAAGTTGGCGGAGCTGCTTTATACTGGAATTGGGATAAAAAAAGTAAAGATTACAAAAAGTTGCCAATTGGCAGGAGCGTGAAAAATGTTATCGCATATATCATCGATAACAAAGAATGGTGCACAGTAGGTAAGCCAGGAGAACTTTGTATTGTTACAGATGGTCTTATGACTGGATACTTAAATTTAGATGATTTGTCAAAACAGAAAATAAGTGAAAATTTGTTTGGCTCAGGTAAATTATATCACACTGGCGATAAAGCTATGATAGATTTAGATGGTAATATTGTATATTTAGGAAGAGCAGATGATCAAGTTAATATCAATGGTTACCGTATTGAATTGGGTGAAGTAGAAAATGTAATAAAAAATGAAAGCGTAATTACTTCATGTGCAGTGATTTCCACAGAGAGTAGTATGGGCGAAAGTGAGATATATGCATATCTTGTAGGTGATTCTTTAATTAATATCAAAGAATTACGACAAAGCCTATTGCGCCAAATCCCAGAGTATATGATACCATCTTATATGGTACAAATTGAAAACATACCGCTGACTCAGAATGGTAAACTAGACCGAAATCGTCTTTTAGAAATAAAAGAGAAGATGAATTTTTCAAAGGAGAAAAATTCATTTTCAAGTGATGCTGAGGAGCAGCTGTATGAATTATATCAGGAGGTACTGAAGGTACAGTATTTTGATATTGAGTCAAGTTTTTTTGAAATTGGTGGACAATCATTAAAAGCTATACGTCTTATTAATCAAATTGATCAAGTGTTTCATTGTACAGTAACCGTTCAGGATATTTTTAGATTCCCATCTGTTAAGTTATTAGCTGAATTTATTATTCATCAAAAAAAAGAAGACAGGGATTTAGAGTTTGCAAAGGCAGGGAAAAAAGAATATTACAATGTATCATCTACACAAAAGCGTATTTATCTGGTTTGTGAGACGGATGAAACAAAGTTATTATATAATCTTCCAAGATGCTTTATTTACAAGAAATCAATTGATATTGAAAAAGCAAAAAAAGTATATCAAGAAATTATTAAACGAAATGAAATATTAAGAACTTCGTTTGTTATGAAAGATGGAAAATTAGTTCAAAGAGTTAATAATCATGTAGAACTACCATTTGAGTATCTTGAGAACAGTAATTTAAGTGATAAAGAATTGATTATAGATTTTGTAAGACCCTTTGATTTAGCCCAAGAGTCTTTAGTTAGAATGCAAGTTGTAAAGCGTAAAGATGATACGGTTATCTTAATCGACATGCATCATATTATAAGTGATGGAACAAGCTATAACAATTTTATCAAAGAGTTTAATATATTATATGCTGGCGGTAAACTTGATTCACCTGAATATCAGTACAAAGATTATTGCGAATGGATGAATCAGAGAGATTTATACAAACAGAAACAGTACTGGCTAAAAGAATTATCAGGTGAGCTGCCTATATTAAATATGCCTACGGATTCAATAAGGCAAAAGAAACGAAGTAACAAAGGAAAAACGTTAGTAAAATCAGATATTACAAAAGCGTTCGAAGGCGCTTTAAGAAAATTTTCACAAGAATACAACGTAACAGAGTACATGGTATTTTTAGCAGCAGCGATGATCACTTTAACGAAATATACAAGACAAGATGATATAGTAATAGGCAGCGTATACAGTGCTCGGACAAGACAAGAAACTGAAAATATGTTGGGAATGTTTGCTAATACGTTAGTACTAAGAGGAAAACCGTTAAGCAGCAAAAGCTTATTTGATTTTCTTGTGGAGATAAAGGATACTTGTGTTCAGGCGTATAGTAATCAGGATTACCCCTTTGATGAACTTGTTGAACAGCTGGATATTAATTATGACATGTCAAGAAATCCTATATTTGATGTTATGTTAGTTATGGAAAATCAAGAGCAGGACAAAATAAAAATTGAAACGGAAGAAATAACAGAGGATGAAATATTTCTTGATACAAGTAAATTTGATTTGACATTTTATATATATAAGAAAGAAAATACCGAAATCAGATTGGAATATTGCTCGGATATTTACAATGAAGATACGGCCACGCTTATATTGGATCATTATTTTCATGTGGTTGAAGAAATCATTCGTTGTGATTTAAATCAGAAAATAGAAATGATTGAAATGTCCAGCAATCAGGAGAAGCTCCTTTTGATGAGTGGATTTAATCAAAATGGGCAGAAACCTTTGCTATATAGTCATATTCTGGAGCAAATAGGGCAATGGATAAGGATTTGCCCGGAACAAATTGCTGTAACTGAAAAAAACAGAGTATTATCATATCATCAACTTAATGAAAAATCTTCTTATTTAGCTAATAAATTAGAAGGTAAAGGAATTCATGCACAAGATTATATAGCAGTTATATGTGATAAGAGTATTGAGCTGATAATCGCATTTATAGCAATTTTAAAAGTAGGGGGAATTTATGTACCAATTGACCCAGATACTCCAAGGGAGCGAATAAAGTACATTTGCGATGATTGTAAACCGAAATTAATTTTATTGCAAAAAGGAAAATGGGAAGAATTAGAAAATACATATTTACTGGAAAACTCAAACGCTTGGAAATGTAAGAATATTGAGTATGGAACAAAAACATCCTTAGATGATATTATGTACTGCATTTATACGTCAGGTACTACGGGAAGGCCAAAAGGAGTATTGCAAAAAATCAGTACGATTTCTAATCTTGTAGCTTGGGAGCATGTTGATTTGGACATGGAGTGCCATAATATTGCTGCGCTTGCTTCAATAGGATTTGATGTTTCAATTCAAGAAATTTCTACTGCTTTGGCTATGGGATGTAATTTGGTAATCGTATCAGATGAGCTAAAAAAGGATAGTAGTAAATTTACAAGGTATATTATTGACAATAAAATAGATACCGTTTTTTGCACCCCCTCCTATTGGGATATTATAACTTCAAGTACATATGGTGATTGTATATTAAATCAAATACATACCGTTATATTGGCTGGGGAAGCAATGTATCTTAATAAGAATTGCTTAGCTTCATTGTCGATGCATGCTTATTATAATCATTATGGTCCAACAGAGACACATGTTGTGACATGTTTGAAGTTAAAACATGAAAGTCAGCGAATTACGATTGGTAAACCGATCTGGAATCATGCTGCATATATATTAAATAAAGGCGTTCTATGCGGAATAGGAGAACCTGGAGAATTATGTATTGCAGGTGTAGGTGTTGCGGCTGGATATCTTGGAAATCCAGAATTAACAGCAGAGAAATTTATTGAGCTGCCATTTGAAAAAAGAAGAATATATCGAACAGGCGATATGGCTAGATGGTTACCAAATGGAGAAATCGAATATTTGGGTAGAATGGATAGGCAAATAAAAATACGAGGATATCGTATTGAACTTGGAGAGATTGAAAGTGTGATTCGTTCTTTGCCAGATGTAGTGGATGTTGCTGTAATTATGAGAGAAAGTGCAAATAATGAACCTTGCTTATATGCTTATCTAACAGCAAATAAAATATTAGATTTCGATGAAGTTAAAAATCAATTAAGAGACGTTTTACCAGGATATATGATTCCTGCGTATATGATGCAGATAGACAGGATACCAATGACTGTTAATGCAAAAGTAGATCAGCGGACATTGCCAAACATATATCCAGAAAATACAGCAGGCGTGAAGGCACCAACTAGTGATACTGAAATAATGTTATGCGATATCTTTAAACAAATTTTGATGATAAGCAATATTAGTATTGAACAAAACTTTTTTGAATTAGGCGGACATTCCTTAAAGGCAATGAAACTAGTGAATCTTATCTGTGAGGCTAGTGGGTATTCCATTACAATACAGGATGTTTTTAAATATCCAACAGTTGAGAGTATGGCTGATTACTTAAATGGAATAGGCAGAAAAAAGAGTTTAGGTTTGACGAAATGTGAACAAAAAAATTTTTATTGTATGTCTTCTGTACAAAAAAGAATATATATAGTAAGTCAGATGGATGAAACAGGAGTATTGTATAACATACCGGGTGGATTTATTATAAACGAGGTGATGGACGCAAATAAAGCAGTCAAAGCAATAAAATGTATGATAGGACGTCATGAAATATTAAGAACAACTTTCTTGATGATGAATGGTGAACTGGTTCAGAATATTTTAGAACATGTAGAAGAAGACATTACGATAGTGGTAGATAATCGGTCAGATGAGAAAGAAGTACTAAGTGAGTTTATTAAACCATTTGATTTAACAAAAGCACCCTTATTTAGAATGAAGTTGATCCTCCGAAAAAAAGATACAATATTACTACTGGATATGCACCATATCATTAGTGATGGAACAAGTTTTTGGAATTTCTTAAACGAGTTTTTTAGAATTTATAAGGGAGAAGAGGTCGAATTACCCAAATATCAATATAGAGATTATAGTGAATGGATGCTAAAGCGTGATTTAGCCAACCAAAGAGAGTATTGGGTCTCAGAGTTCAGCGGAGAGCTTCCGGTGATAAATCTTCCATATGACTTTCCAAGACCTTTGAGTCAAAGTTTTGAGGGGAAAACGGTTACTCTATATTCGGGCAGTATAAGAGAGAAAATCAAAAATATCGCAAGTGAAAATTCTGCAACAGAATATATGGTTTTGTTTTCAGCATTTATTCTATTGTTAAATAAGTATAGTGGACAAGATGATCTTGTTGTAGGTACACCAATTGCAAACCGAATTGATATAAACACAGAAAATATGTTGGGTATGTTTACGAATACTTTAGCCATAAGAGTACAATTGCCGCCAGATGCTACGTATGAGGATTGTTTAATGCTTGTGAAGAAAAAATGCTTAAAAGCTTACCGGAACCAAGAATATCCATTGGAAAAGCTGATTGAAGAATTAGATATAGAGCGGGATATATCCCGTAATGCGATATTCGATGTAATGTTTTCCTTTCAAGATACAAATAATCAGATAAATGCAGTAGATGAACTGAAGGCAATTAATCAAAATAGAGAAGAAAACAAACTTTCTAAGTTTGATATCACATTAGCAGTAGATTCTATTGCTAATGAATATATCTTTTATTTTGAATATTGTTCAAGAATATTCGAAGAGAAAAGTATTCAGATATTAGCAGAACATTATTGTAGTTTGTTAAATGATATTGTTAATCACCCAGACAAAAGAATAAATCAACTTCTTATGGTGTCTCATGAGGAAATACATAGAATTACAGAGTCATTTAATCAGACAAGTGCTTTGTTTCCCAAGAAAAATTTGATTGATTTATTTGAAGAACAGGTTGATATAACCCCAGATGCTTTTTGTGTTGAATATGAAGGAAGAAAATTAACATATTATGAACTTGATATACAAGCAAATGCAATAGCAGGCGAATTAATGAATTACAATGTAGGCTGTAATACTTTTGTTGCATTATATACAGAACGCAGTATCGAAATGATTGTTGGACTGATTGCAATACTAAAGACTGGTGCAGCATATATTCCAATCGATGCGGTTTATCCATTAGGAAGGGTACAAGATATTATTACAGATGCAACACCCAAAGCAGTTTTAACTTATGGCGTTCAATATGAGGGGGAGATTCCAAGTATTGAATTATCCCTGCATAGAGCTGGAGTTTTACAGAAAATTCAAAGAAATTCCCGTTTAGATGACTCGCTATATATGATTTACACTTCTGGAACTACTGGAAAGAGTAAAGGAGCCGTTATAAAAAATAATTCGTTTGTTAATATGATAATGTGGTATATGAATGAATTTCAACTTAATGCAGAAGATAATATTATGTTAATGGCTTCTATTGGTTTCGATTTGGCACAAAAGAATATTTTTGCCCCATTTTTATCTGGAGGCTGCCTATATATATATAACCAATGGAATTATGGTAGTGACGAGATAATGGCGGCGATTGTCAGGAATAAAATTACAGTGATTAACTGCGCACCTAGTGCGATTTATCCTATAATTTATTCAAATGATGAAACTTCATATGAAAAGCTGGAAACATTACGGTATTTGTTCCTTGGGGGAGAAACAATCAATAAAAGTATCATGAAGCCCTGGATCACATCAAAGAATTGTAATGCAGAACTTGTTAATACCTACGGTCCTACAGAATGTACGGACATTGCCTCCTTTTATCGCTGTACGAAAGAGGACTTTGAAAATAGTAAGCCGATACCAATTGGTAAACCAATTTATAATGTAAGACTCTATGTTTTAGATCAAAAAAATAATTTAAGCGGAATTGGCGTACCTGGAGAGTTATGTATTGGTGGAGCTGGTGTATCAAAAGGATATTGGAATAAGGAAACTGTGAATAAACAGAAGTTTATTAAGTCTCCATTTGATGAAGGAAGAATATATAAAACTGGCGACATTGTAAGATGGAGAAGTGATGGTAATATAGAGTTCATTGGAAGAGCAGACGGACAAGTAAAAATCCGAGGTTTCCGTATAGAATTACATGAAATTGAAAATAAGATAAAAGAACAGCCAGAAATACTAGATGCGGCCGTTCTTGTAAAGAAGGATGTGGCTGGTGAGCAGAACATATATGCATATTTTGTTGCGAAGAAAAAAGTTGAATTAACTGATCTACGTAATAGGCTAAAGGAAAAGTTACCGGTTTATATGGTACCTGCCTATTTTATGCAGCTTGATATTCTTCCGGTGACGCAAAATGGAAAATTAAATTATAGGGAATTACCAGAGGTTTCTTCTTTCATAGAAAAAGGATATGAGGCTCCAAAATCAGAAATAGAATATAAATTATGTGAAATATTAGAAGATATTTTGAATGTAGATAAAGTTGGAGTTTCTGATAATTTCTTTGACCTTGGCGGACATTCTCTTAGAGCTGCCCGATTTGTTAATCAAATTGAAAAAGAATTTAAGATAAAGGTATCGCTAAAAATAATTTTTCAACATCCTGTTGTAAAAGAGATTGCCTATATATTATCCCAAGAGCATGCAAAGGTAGCTGATAATTCTATACCTAAGGCAGAGGAAAAGGAATACTATGATATGTCATCAACTCAGATGAGAACATATCTTAACTGTAGTATTGATGAAAATAGTACTTCATATAATTCACCATATTGCATCATAATGCAAGGGAAAGTAGATATGCATAAAATAAAAGAGGCTGTCCGGAATATAATCAGCCGGCATGAAATATTACGGACAGCTTTCATATTAGACAATGGAAGATTGTTACAAAAGGTGTTAAATCATGTAGAAGCGGAATTTGAATATGAAAAAGATAGTAATATAGCAGTAGAAGATGCAATCAAGGGATTTGTTCGTGTCTTTGACCTTGCAGAACCTCCATTGTTCCGGGTAAAAATAATTGAAAGGAATAATGATTACTTAATGCTTTGGGATATTCATCACATTGTGAGTGATGGTGTTAGTATCGGTATCATAATTAAAGAGTTCAATGCACTTTATAATGGAAGCGACATTCCTTTGTTATCGCATCAGTATAAGGATTACAGCGAATGGATGATTTCTAGGGATATATCCTCACAAAAGGGATATTGGATCAATGCTTTTGCTGACGATATACCTGTGCTAAATATGCCATATGACTATATTAGAAAGCAGCAGGCCTCTTATAAAGGGAAGCTATTTGCCGACTCGCTAGAGGAATCTCTTTGTTTAAACATAAAAGAATTGGCACAACAATCGCAAGTAACAGTATTTATGATTTTCTTATCTTCTTTTATGATTCTGCTTAAAAATTATAGCAGACAAGAAGATATAATAATTGGAAGTCCGATTAGTTCAAGAACTCATCATGATACTGAAAATATGATTGGAATGTTTATAAATACATTGGCATTACGTGGAAAACCGGAAGGCTCCAAATCATATTTGCAGTTTTTACAGGAAATTAAAGAAATTTGCTTAAAAGCATATGAAAATCAAGAATATCCTTTTGAGGAGTTAGTAGAAGCATTAGATATACAAAGAGATATTTCAAGAAATCCGTTATTTGATGTTATGCTGACAATGCAGAATGCAGAACCAATAGAATTACAATTGAATGATGTAGTTTGTAATAAAGTAATGAATCATAATACTACTGCAAAATTTGATATTTCTATGGATATAAATGAAAAAGATAATGGATATGAATTAGTAATTGAATATGCAGAGGAATTATTTACTTTCGAAACAATAAAACTGCTGATAGATCATTATAAGATATTATTAGAGAAGCTTGCTGCAAATCCTAACATTTTTATAAATGAGATTCAATTAATGTCAGATAAAGAGAAAGTAAAAGTGCTGGAAGAGTTTAATAATACTGCAGTTGCATTTGATCAGAATATGTTTATTATGGATTATTTTGAAAAGCAGGTAGAAAAAAAACCAGAAAAAATAGCCATAGTATATGATAAGGAGTCTATCACATATAGAGAACTTAATGATAAAGCGAATGCTGTAGCGGTAAAGTTGATTGAGCTTGGTGTAGGGGCTGAATGTTTTGTTGCACTGCTAATGGAACGAAGTATTGAAATGATTATAAGTATGTTGGGTATATTAAAAGCAGGGGGAGCGTATGTTCCAATGGACACCCTGTACCCTGAAGAGAGGATCCAATATATGCTCAAAGACTGTAACCCCAGGATTGTGTTAGTCAATGCTATTAATATTGATTGGTGTGGTTATCCGGTCCTTGATGTAAGAAATTGTAGAGAATGGCCAAGTGTTGCAGATAACATTCCTAGAAGGTGTAGTATGTCTAATCTGGCATATTGCATCTATACATCTGGAACCACAGGTAGTCCAAAAGGTGTTTTAATTGAACATAGGGGATTTTATAATTTAATGCTGGCTTACGGTGAAATTTATGGTTTAACAGAAAATGATGTGGTATTGCAGGCAGCGAATTACGTTTTTGATCAATCAGTATGGGATATTTTTAATATTTTAATTATTGGAGGAACATTGAGCTTAATATCATTCTATGATATTAGAAATCCAAAAACCATTGCGCAGGTATGTAATACAAATAATGTTACAGTTGCTTCATTTACTCCAACGATGCTGGCTGAGTTAAATCCAGATGATTTTATGACGTTAAGAATTATAGATTCAAGCGGCGAAGCAGCGAATGCGAATGTTCTAAAACGATGGTATGGGAAATGTAAGGTAATTAATACATATGGACCGACTGAGGTAACTGTAAATAGTTCCAGCTATGAGTTTAAAGGTGAAATTGGTCGTTCTATACCAATAGGAAAACCTATTATCAACTATAAGATGTATATCCTAAATCAGGGAAGTTTATGCGGCATTGGAATACCTGGTGAGTTATGTATCGCTGGTATTGGAGTTGCGAGAGGATATTTAAATGCAGATAAATTAACACAACAGAAATTTGTAGATAATCCTTTTGAGGCTGGAAAAATGTATCGAACCGGAGATTTGGCAAGATGGCTTCCTGATGGTAACGTAGAATATCTTGGACGTATGGATGAGCAGATAAAAATCAGAGGATACAGGATTGAGCTTGGTGATATCGAATCTTCATTGAGAAAAATAGCATTTATTAAAGACTGTGTGGTAACGATTAATGAAAATAAATACGGTGATAAAGTGATATATGGATATATAGTTTCGGATGAGAGGGTCAAAATTTCAGATATAAAATATACCTTAAAGAAAGAATTACCTGATTACATGATACCATCCTATATGTATCAGATTGATCGAATTCCATTTACGGCAAGCGGAAAAGTTGACCGAAGATCACTTCCAAAAAATGAGTGTGAGATTGATTCTAATTATGTTGCACCTAAAAATGAATTGGAATATAGTATATGCCAGATTTTTTCGAAGTTATTAGATATAAAAAGAGTCGGTGCAGAGGATGATTTCTTTATGCTGGGAGGACACTCTCTTCTTGCTATCAAACTCTCCATAGAGCTTCAGAAATTAGGATATGCATTTACAATTAAAGATATCTTTAGATATAGTCAGGTAAAAGATATTGCTCGATTTATTACCGGAGAAGAAATTAGGGAGGATAAGCACTCTTTTGAAAAGATAGGAAAAGAGAACGGCGATAGCGCAGAGCTAATGAATTCATCAGTGTGGACGGAAAAGAAGGTTTATATAGGTGGAGTACGGGCATATAATGAAGTTTTTTATAAAAGTTGCTTCTATAATGCATTATTTGCCGGAATATATTCTATAGGTATTGATCCGTATGATGTAATGGTACAAGCAATTCCTTCGTATTCTGTAAACGAAAGAACAAAATTGGTTGAAGTTAACTATATTGAAGCGAAATCTTGGACTGTAGTTATGGAAGAAGCTAAAGTCAATATAATTACTTTAAATCAATGTGAGGATATATTAAGTGTGATGAAGGATTCGTTACGGGAAAAAAGTCTTCTTATTGTTCAAATTGATGGTTATTACAGCCCGATTCGAGAAGACTTATATGGTAAACTTCATTGGGCACATAATATTCTTGTGTATGGTTTTAATGATTCAACAGGAGTCTTTAACCTTCTTGAGCAAAGTGAACGAAACCTGCTGGATTATTGCGAAAAAGAAATTACATATTATGATCTGGAGAAGGCTTTTATAAAGGGAATGGAGAGGTTTGAAGTGAACCTGGCAGAGCCGCCAATTGTCATAATTGAAGGTAATAAGAGAATTGGTCAGGGTAAGCTAGGGGAAGAATCAAGCAAAAGGGAGATATGGATTAAAAATATAGCAGATGCTGATCAGATTCTTCAAGAAAATATAGTATTGTTTAAAGATAATTTAGAAAGGTGTCTTGAACAAAGCATGGTATGGAAGAAGAGTCTTCCGCTGTTGATCGATAATATAAACAAAATAATTGAGTCTAAAAAAGTATTCAATAAACTTATCCTTGCATTCATCCAGGACGAGCAGGTAATTAAACTTAGTTCAGATCTGCTTGATGAATGGAATATTGTACGCAGTAAACTGGCTCGATTGACTTTTAGCAGAAACAAATATCAAGATTCTATGACTTCATGTAATGTAGAGCATATTGCTAATATAGAGAAGAAACTAATAGATGAGTTAATGACTCGATATTTTTTGAGAGATACAATCTCAAGACTCGATAATGAGTTTCACTAAAGGAGGGAATACGGAGATATGAGTCAAATAATAGAAGGTACAGAAGAAAAAATACTTTTACCAATTGTGGCTAGGCAAGTTTATGATTGTTTTGACAGTATTATTGTGTCTGTGTTTGAATATTTAAATTGGTCTTATGAGTTGCTGTTTTTTGATGAATGGAAATTCAACTTTATATATGAAAAGTATACTAGAGATCATAAACTGTCAGACAATTTGAAAACAAAGCGCAATCATAGGTGGGACTATCTGGAAGAGTATCATGGTATCCAGTTGGATAATGTCGAAGTGAAAAAATGTAAAGATTTGAAAGAAAGGATTCGGCAAAGTTTATTGCTAAATAAACCTGTATTAGCTTGTTTTGATGCATACTATTGCCCATGGATTAAAGAGTATTATTTAAGAATCACGGATTTTCATGAAGTAATTATTGTTGGAATTACAGCTGATAGCTATATAATAAAGGATTTCCAATATGCAGTTAATGGTATAGAAATACCATATAAGGAATTTGAGAAAAGTGCCACAACATGCAGAGTTCTTATTAAGAAAGAAACGGACAAAAAATTTGACTGGAAAATGAAAGTTAAAGAAATGTCAATAAACTTGTTATCTAGTAATATGTTTAGTGAAATCCTTCAATTTGCAGATGCATTATCAAATGAAGAAGATCTTATAAAAGAAATAGATGGAAATAAGGGACCGATATATGCTAAGCCATTGTTAGAAGATATTCACTATATTGGCATGACCAGAGAACAAGTTGCAGCTTCATTATTATTTTTGTATCAGGAAAATAATATACCTTCTTTAAAAGAGATCGTAGAAAATCTAAAAATGGTAGGTCTAAAGTGGGCATCTGTTTTTGGAATGATATGTAAGGTTTTTTGCATCAAGGAAGAAAGACGTAGTTTCATTATTAAGAGAATTGTAATGAAAATAAAAGAAATAGCGTTGGATGAAGAGAAAATAGTAAATGAATTATTATTTATTGCCAGTGAAGATAAAGCAACTCAGAAAGAAAAGTTATATAGTAAGACAAGCGTAAATAATGAAGAAATATCTATTTTTGAACAAGTTGATTTAAGTGAGTATTTAAATACAAATGGGGCTGCTGATTGCATATCCTATGATTGTACTTCTGTGTTTACAAGTGACGCCAGGTATATGTATATAACTGCTGATGATATAGAAAAGTTATCAAATATAAATCATATACCCTTTAGAGTTGGTCATATTTTGCAAGAAAATAATGATCATATATCTTGCTATGGTGAAAGGATTGGAATAGAAAAAGGCAAATATAAAAGAATATACTTTTTGTGTTGCTCAGATCTAGAAAGTCAGTGTGAAAAATTAATGGTAGAATATGCAGATGGAGCCAAAGATGATGTCAAATTTAATGTTTCAGCATGGCTGCGTAAACCAAGATTTAATGAAGAAATTGCAGCAGAATGTCACGTGGTTGCAAAAGATAATGAACAAAGAGAAGCTTTTACATATCCTTTTAGCAGTTATATATTTTTTCAATCAGTGGAAATTGATGGGACAAAAGAATGCTGCACAGTAGAATTGCCTACTTGTCCTAATATACATATTTTTGCAATTACATTAGCTAGATAAAAGTTAGAAAATTTGTTTGAGCGTTTAATTTCAGCTAAACTTACTAAAGCCCTGTTATTTTCTATATCAAAAGTTCAATATTGAAAAGGAAGCCTTCTTTTCAATATTGAACTAATAGATAAAATATTGATTATTAGGAGACTAAATGATTTATTATATTTAATTATGGGAGCATAAAAATCATATTACGGATTGACATTTGTCATAGTAAATATTATACTGTAGACACTTATTAAATATCTTTTAAAAAGTATTTTAGTATAAGCATTGAATCAATAATATAATTCGACAGTTTACAAGGAGGTGAGAAAATGTTAAGCGGCAATACCCTTCTTATAAAGGAAGTAAATAAAAACCTGGTCAGGGAGAGCTTAAAATTACTGCGCCAGGCAACAAAGCAGGAGCTTGCGGTTAAGACTGGTCTTAGTGTGGTAACTGTCAATTCTCTTCTAACAGATATGATAAAAGAAGGAGAAGTATTTGAAGGAGAGATGGTTCCCTCTAATGGAGGGCGCCCTTCTCTCAGATATCATTATAATGTCAACTTCAGTCATGGTATAGTAGTATTCGGACATCAGAAAGATAATAAGAACTGCATTCATCTGGCAGTTGTAGACCTATCCGGAGAGGTCGTCTATAGTGAAGAGACTTTTATAGATGACATTCACACAGACAGCTTTGAAGAGATGATAGACAGAGGTATTAAAAAAGTGGAATCCGTTTCCATCATCGGCTTTGGCCTGCCGGGAGAAGAAGAGGAAGGAATTGTTACAATCAACGATTACAGCAGACTGATTGGCGAAGAATTCATGTCATATTACAAGGGAAAATATAAGGTCCCTGTAATCTTTGTAAATGATGTGAATGCGGCCGTGAACGGCTATTATCATTACAAAGCGGCGGGTGGTATTCGAAATGTTGCCGGTGTTTATTTTCCAAGGCTCTATAATGCGGGAGCGGGATTAATACTAAATGGGGAAGTCTATACAGGCTATAAAAGCTTTGCCGGTGAGATTGGAACTATGCCATTGGGAATTGACTGGACTAAGCTTAATTATGGCAGCAGAGAAGAGATTGCAGAGAATATCGGAAAATTGGTTGCCTCCTTTGCATGCGTTATTGCACCGGAGCAGTTCGTATTATATGGGGATTTCTTTAAGGAAGGCGATGCCATAAGAATTAAAGAGCATGTAAGAACTCTCTTAAATGGAAAGTTTGATGCTTATGTGGTGGTATCGGAACAGTTTGAAGAAGATTTTGAACAGGGAATGATTCGTTTTATCTTAGAGCAGTCAGGCAATAAATATATTTTATCAAGAAAGGGTTTATAAAATGACATTACTATTACTAATTATTATCTATCTTGCATTTATCAGTCTTGGCCTTCCGGATTCTCTGCTTGGTTCCGCATGGCCGGCTATTCAGCCGGAGCTTCATGTACCGGTATCCTATGCCGGAATTGTTACTATGATAATCTCCGGAGGCACCATTATCTCCAGCTATTTTAGCTCTACTATTATAAAGAAGCTTGGAACGGGACTTGTAACGGCAATCAGTGTTATTATGACCGCCGCCGCACTCTTAGGCTTTGCTTATTCTCATAATTTCATCTGGTTCTGTCTCTTAGCTGTACCTTTAGGACTTGGAGCAGGTTCTGTAGATGCTGCTCTGAATAATTTTGTTGCTATTCATTATGAAGCAAGACATATGAGCTGGCTCCATTGTTTTTGGGGTGTAGGCGCTACTTTGGGACCTGTTGTTATGGCAGCTTTTATGAAGCAGCAGGGAAGATGGGACCTGGGTTACCGGACCATTGGACTTATTCAGCTGGGACTTTCGGTGGCTCTTTTTATCTCTTTGCCCCTTTGGAAGAAAGTGAAACAGGAGGCAGAAGCTCAGGAGGAGAGCGGTGTTGAATTAAGCCGCAGTGAGATCCTTAAAAAGAAAGGGGTATTGTCTGCTTTATTTGCCTTTTTCTGTTATTGTGCCGTGGAGTCCACATCAGGGCTTTGGGGAAGCAGTTTTCTTGTATTCTCAAAGGGAATAGCCCCGGAAACAGCCGCAAAATATGTTTCTCTTTTTTATCTGGGTATTACGATTGGAAGGTTCCTGGCAGGTTTTGTTACTATGAAGTTTAGCAATCATACCATGATTCGATTAGGAGAAGGAATCATATTTATTGGTATATTGCTGTTGTTCCTCCCTGGCGGCAGATTCACTTTAATGGCCGGGCTTCTTTTGATGGGCTTTGGCTGTGCCCCTATTTATCCCAGCTTGATTCACGAGACGCCAAGACGTTTTGGAAAAGTGATATCCCAGTCTTTGATGGGAATGCAGATGGCATTTGCTTATATCGGGGCAACATTCATGCCTCCGCTTTTCGGAGCAATAGCCAATGCTACAACATTTCTGCTTTATCCGGCAGCGCTGCTTTTCTTCCTTTGTCTGATGGTCATATTGTCTGAGAAAAGTGTACGTGGGGCTCAGGAGAGCGGATTATCCGGGCAGGATTTTGCAAAGTAGGTCATTGAGCTTCTTTCTCCAGGAAGTTTAGAATGTTGTTTGAGTTAAAGATTAACGGAGATGACGAGCTTTTGTCAAATAATCAATGGCTGGACCAGGTAATGGATGTTATTAAAAATGGGATTTCTAACATTTAGTGAGGTGGGATGAAACATTTGAAAATAGGAGGTGTTACAGTGTTAAAAAAAATAATATTATTATTGGCTATTACAGTTTTATTGTCAGGGTGTTCATCAAAACAAATTAACGTTTATAATGATAAGGCCGATTTACTTTCTTATAGTTTTAAAGTAAAAGATACAACTAATATTGATAAAGAGTTAAAAAAACAAAAATTTACTTATTCTAAGCTTATAGACAAAAAAGTTATTTCATTGATAACATGTAGCAGGAAAAAAGCTGATTTAAATGAATTTGAAATAGAAAATAATAATATTTTGGATATTGAAGTAACTGCAGATAGTGATTTTATCATATCTTTACCTTATAATCAGGTTGTAGCTTATAATTGGAATGTAGTAAATGACTTGTCTGAAAGCAATATAAAATTACTTAATATTACCGAAGTTAATTTACCATATCCCAAAGAAGAGCGAGGCAAGGTGGGTATCGATTATTCAAGGAGAAATTTCTATTTCAGAGCTGCTGAACCAGGGACACAACCAATAACGTTTGAATATGAACATAATGAAAAGGGAAATAATAATGCAAATACGGAGGATTCTTTTCAAATAACTTTGAATATTACTGTTAGCTAGGTGGTGCATCAGTTTGATGATTCTCTTTTAATTCTTTAAAGACAACACTTAGCATAGTCAAAAAACAAGCACTTCCTCCTATAAAATTGGAAACTGGTTCTGCCAAAAATACACCGGTGGCGCCGGAGCTAAAAAAGTGGGGCAGTAAAAGTGTCAGAGGTACCACAATCACGATCTTTCTTAAGATTGAGAAAAATACCGCATATTTGGCTTTTCCCAAGGCCACAAATACGGACTGGCCGGCGAATTGCAGGGACATCATAAAAAAGCCGAAGAAGTAGATCCTAACGGCGGGCATGGCAGCCTGAACCAGAGCAGGGTTGTGATTAAATATCCGAATAAAGAAATGAGGGAATATATACAATAAACCCCAGGCAGCAAGAGTGTAGGAAATACAGGCAATGGATACGAACTTGATTGCCTTTCGTACCCTTTTATAAGCTCCTGCTCCGTAGTTGTACCCCATAACCGGCTGTGAGCCGTTCGTCAGACCGGATACCGGCATGGATATGATTTCGCGAATAGAATTTAATACTGTCATAACACCTACATATAAATCTCCCCCATAGAATTGAAGGCTTTTGTTGCATACAATCTGGACAATACTATTTGTAATTGCCATCATAAAGCCGGACAGACCAAGGACGGAGATTTTTTTGACCGTCGCCAGTTGGAGGCGGATATTAGAGAACTTCAATCGAATCAGGGCCTTTTTGCTGATAAGAAAACGAAAGACCCAAAAGGCGGACAGAAACTGTGAAATTACCGTCGAAAGAGCAGCTCCGGTAACACCCATATGAAAAACAAAGATAAAGATTGGATCAAGGATAATGTTTGCAATGGCACCAAGCAGAACCGTTGCCATACCGATACCGGAAAAGCCCTGGGAATTGATAAAACTGTTCATTCCAAGACTTACCATTACAAAGAGATTACCCAGAAGATAAATACTGATAAAAGCATTTGCATAGGGAAAGGTCTCATCGCTTGCACCAAAAAGATATAATAAAGGCCGCTTTAGAAAAAAACCAAGAATAGTCAGAATAACGGAAAACAATAAAAGCAGGGCGAAAGAATTACCCATAATCCGTTCAGCCTCTTGCCTATCGCCTCTGCCTCTGGCAATGGAACAAAGAGGAGCGCCGCCCATACCAAAGAGGTTGGCAAAAGCTATAATAATAGTAGTGATAGGAAGGGTAAGACCGATACCCGTCATAGAAAGAGTTGCATTCTTTGGAATCAA
>JAEXGM010000125.1 GCA_023450835.1 Bacillota bacterium
AATGCACATAACTGTTGAAAAACTCATTATCAGCCTGATAATGCTGGTATTTCCCCGGCGTATAAAGAATACAGGCTCCGGGCTTTACCTTCACCGGATTATGGTTTTGAAAATAAAATGTCATCGGTGACAGAATAAGCAGAAACAGATAACTTTCCGAACCGGAAGGACGCAAAATAATATCCCTGTCAGGATTATGGGTATGATATCCGCAGTAGTCAATTGTTATCACTTGTTTTCCTCCCTCTATATCTATGTTAACTTTTTGTTAGCTTCACAGCTCATGCCTTTTCCAGCGCGCCGCAAGATTGAGCCGGGGATTTCACAGGCACTTATCTTTTTAATTTTCATACTAATCTAAGCTTATTCATAACCGGAAGAAAAGTCAATACTATAAGAAGATAATTAATTTTAATTAAACATGAAAATGTTATACTTTAAGCATCAGATAATAAAGACTATTAATGCGAGGAAGGTATTAAAAAATGAAAAAGTCAACTATAAGTATTGACAAGCACTTTGTGGCAGGAGATGTCGACAAACGTATCTACGGTTCGTTTATTGAACATCTCGGACGTGCTGTATATGAAGGTATTTATCAGCCAGGAAGTCCCTTTGCCGATGAACAGGCTCTGCGTAAAGATGTAGTCAGCCTCATAAAGGAACTAAATGTTCCCGTAGTACGTTATCCCGGCGGAAACTTTGTGTCCGGCTATCACTGGGAAGACGGCGTAGGCCCAAAGGAAACGCGCCCTGAGAAGATAGATCTTGCCTGGAATGTAATTGAGACCAACCAGTTCGGATTAAATGAGTTCATGGACTGGACCAGGAAAGCCGATACCACCGCTATGATGGCTGTCAATCTTGGAACCCGCGGTGTGGAAGATGCCAAAAACATCGTAGAATACTGCAATTTGGATTGCGGAAGCTATTACAGTAATTTAAGAAAGAAACACGGATATGAAAAACCCCATGATATCAAATTGTGGTGCCTTGGCAATGAAATGGACGGTCCCTGGCAGATGGGACATAAAACCGCTTCCGAATACGGCCGTACAGCCGCTGAAGCAGGCCGAATTATGAAAATGGTCGACCCCTCCATTGAATTAGTTGCCTGCGGCAGTTCTTCCCTTTACATGGACACCTTTGGTTCCTGGGAAGATACCGTGCTCTCCGAATGCTATGACCAGGTGGATTACCTTTCCCTGCACCAGTATTATGGCAACCGTGATGGCAATACTCCTGACTTTCTTGCCAATACCGTAGCTATGGATAAGTTCATCAGCTCGGTAATTTCCATCTGTGATGCAGTAAAAGCAAAGAAACGCAAGAACAAATCCATCCATCTCTCCTTTGACGAATGGAATGTATGGTACCATTCCAACGAACAGGACCAGAAGCTGGAGCGCTGGGTGAAGGCTCCTCACCAGTTAGAGGATATTTATAATTTTGAAGATGCTCTTTTGGTTGCAGGTATGATGATTACAATGCTCCGCCATGCAGACCGCGTTAAGGTAGCCTGCCTTGCCCAGCTTGTAAATGTTATCGCTCCTATTATGACCTCCGATACCGGGGCCTGGAAGCAGACCATCTACCATCCTTTTGCACTAATCAGTAACCTCGGCAGAGGTACCGTCTTAAATACTATTGTGGATACCCCTATATATGAGAGTACCCATGGCGACGCTCCCTACCTGGACTGCGTATGCATTATGAATGAGGAAGAGGAAACCGTAACTTTATTCGCTGTGAATAAAGACCTGGAATCCCCCATGGAAATCACCTGTGACCTCCGCCAGTTCCCAGGCTACCGTGTAAAAGACCATGTAGTTTTAACTCATTCGGACTTAAAAGCCATCAATACGGAAGAAAATCCTGATAATGTAGCACCTGTAAAGGCTGATGGCGCTAAGATTGAAAATGGCATTCTTACCGCGGTATTATGCGATAAGAGCTTCCATGTGATTACCCTTGGCAAATAATTAGACAAATAACGCTTTGTATGCCGTAAACGAACATTCTATGTACGATTCCAGCATACAAAGCGTATTTTTACACTTATAGTGACTCTAGACCCGGCAGTGAAATTCCCAGTTCCCGTGCTTCTTTCATAATATCTCTTGAAAACGTGTTAGCAGCCTCTTGTGCTACATGTCCTGTGAGTTCACAATGCTCCATAATATCTCGTCCTAAAGAGCCTTTTGGCATTGTTTTATGCAGAATAAATCCTGTAAGACCGGCGGGCAGGTGAAGCAATATTCCGGGACCTGATCCCATTTTAGCTCCTTTCGCTTTCAACAGGGGCATCATCTCTTTCATAAGCAGCGCAGCTTGCTTTGTGTATTTTGGCGAATCAAACAGCTTGCCATAGCTGCCGGCTTTTATCGCCATTGCTTCCAAGGCGGCATTCATTACGAATTTTATCCACAGCCAACTGCGAAAATCCCGGCTTTGTGAAACGGAAAAACCGGCGTTTTTAAATAAAGTATATACACTTTTATATCTTTCGCCGGAACCTGAGTCCCCAACTTTGCCAAGGAACATCAGCTTCAAAAATCCCCCCCTAAGTGTTCCGTCACTGTAGAATCCGCCACCGCCCCCCGGAAAGCCCCATACCACTTGTTCCGGAGGAATTGGTGCAATTGCCTTTAAGGGGTCCTCCCATAAGTTATTGAACAAAAGCACTGTTGCTTTTCCGATATACGGCGCGAGAACGTCGATTACACCACTTAATTGATAATGATTTACGCTTACTACAATCAAGTCATAATTCATGCTATTATCTAAACTTTCACGGCAGGTAATCGGCCAATTTTCCTGTACTTTTGCACCTTTGCGGCCATCAACAAAATCCAGTTTTACATTCCCGCCATACTGTGCGGCCTTTCCCTCCCTAACATAAAACTCCACCCTATGTCCGGCTTTTTCAAATGCCCATGCATACTCGGTAGAAATGATGCCACGCCCAACAAATAAAATATTCATGTTTATCCTCCCTTTAACGTCTAATGCTTTAAAACTTTGTTGATTTTTCAACAACTGTTTGTTATAGTGAGTTTATCACTAAAACAACCTGCGATTCAATGGTTAAAATTATAAGTATTGTTGAAAAACCAACGATTTTTAACAAATTGTTGAATAAATCAGAGGAGAATTTTCACTTTTTATTTGAGTATGCGCTAAAGTGCATCACAACGAAAGACGGTTTTTTCAACTACGGATTCAGGAATGTTCAACCGAAAATTGTATATTCACGAAAGGGGATATTATGGATAGGCGCATTCAAAAGTCAAGAAAAGTAATCATGGATGCATTAATTGCTCTTCTGGGCGAAAAAGATTTTGATAAAATTACAATCAATGAGATTGCAGATTATGCAAATGTTAATCGCGGTACTGTTTATTGTCATTTCACAGATAAATTTGACTTATTAGACCAGTGCGTCCAGAACTCATTGAATCAACTGGGCAGCTCATGTACCACTCTTTCCTCATGCAAATATATGGAGGATACTATTACCTATACCTTTGAATATATGGAGAAAAATGCCGGGCTTTACCGGACACTGCTAAAGCAAAGCGGGGCATATTCCTTTCACAGCAGGCTGATGAGTATGCTGCTTCAACGGTTTGATGAGCAAATTGATATGGATAGAACCGGTTTAAACGTAAAAAAAGATATATTGATTCAATTCGTTGTATCAGCCATTGTCGGCGTTGCAGAGTGGTGGTTTATGAATGATATGCCCCATCCGCCGAAAGATATGTCCCAGCAGCTTTTGCAATTAGTCACCATTAATCAAGTGCTTTCCTAGGTTCCTCGTTGACTGCTTAAATTCTTTACGGATATGCCGGCAAATATCCGCCGGATAAAGAGGAGAAGTAAGCCGAAGGGCTGCTTCTCCTTTAGAGGTTTTCTATTCCATTCTTTTTCGACCTTGCTGAATCAGCTTTATGGAACCTGATTTAAGCTGATATTATCAAGGGAAAGTTTATACGCACTGGAAGATGCATTCTTACCTGTGCAGGTAAATCGGAATATACGGTCTCCCGGTCCGTTAAATGTCACCGTTCCAATTACAATTTCCTGATAATTTCCCGCAGTGTAATATCCATCGAATACATTCCCCAGGTCGTTATAGCCGATTTTTAGCTGATAGGTTCCGCTGGCACTGCTTTTTAGTGTACGCACCTTTACCTGATAGGTCCCCGCTTTCGGAATATTCACCTTGTAATCAATATAATCTCCTGCGGCATTTGCATTGAATAAATCATATTGTCCCCCGCTGGCTGTGGAGCTCGTACTTACTTTATGGCTGTCAGAGGTTGAGACCACCGCCATACTTTCTGCTTCTATTACATAAGGAAGTGTGATTGTCTGGACCGGCGGATTGCCTGTCTGCCCTGTGGTTGCAAGTTTTACATGAAAGGTTTTCCCACGCTGGCCTACGATACTGACAGATAATTTTATTGTTGGAGTAAGCTGGGTCACCACAATATTGCTGTCTGCTGCCAATACAGCAGCCGCACTCTTATTAATCTCAATATCGATGGTATCCCGGCCTTCCTGCGTCGGATCGGAAACCGAAATTTCCAGGATGCCGTCTCCTTCTTTGGTAATGACGGAGGATTTGCTGTTTGAGGTAATATCACCTACTGTTTTGGTGATATTATTCCAGAAAATGACCCCGGTCATCTTCAGATTCTTCTCTTTTACCCCCTGTGCTTCTGCCGAATTTTCCAATATGGTTATATCGGGGTCACCGGCATAACTGGCTGTTTGGGTCCCGTTCTTATTCGGTAAGATAACATAGGAATATGTACTGTCCGCAGGATTGCTGCCATGGTCGAACCACAGGGTAAGAAAACGGTTCGTAACCTGTGTTTTTGGCGTGGTGGATCTGGTATCAATATCCGACCAGGCGGCACTTCTTGTTTCCCGTAATGCATGAATTTGGGGAGAATCCGGAAAATAATATCCAATATCCGCTCCTTCCACATTTCCGGAAAGATTTACATAGGAAACCTGATTAAGGGTAACCTCCTGTCCCATGGCAGTAACCGAAGGAATTCCATTTACCGATACTTCATTCTCTCCCGAAGGAGTAAGCTTTCGGTTTTCTATCACTGATTCTACGTTAATACCATCGGAACTATTGATTCCAGCACCAAGTGCCACTATCTCATCATCAAATAAGAACCAGGATTTTTTGGCGGTCAGAGTATGTGTCGCTTCTTTTAATTCCATTCCCACAATTCCATATTCCCCGGCAGAGGTGCTTCCCACGAAGGTTTTGTCATTTCGTGTATTGGCAGTGGACGCGGTATTATGCAGTACTGTCGTTCCAGGCAGCCGGTATGAATTTACCGTAGGCCAGAAATTATCATCATATTGACTCAAATCAGCATTATATAAATATGTCATGCCATCGGAGGTATGCCAGCCTTTTGCATTTTCCCCGTTAATGGATTCGTAATTTGCGATACGGCTTGAATTCATGCTGATTCCGAAGCGGTATTGCTCTGTGATCTGTAAGCTTCGATCCATTCCTATGAAGGGAAGGAAAGCTTTCTGTTCTCCCCTTAAAGACACCGAACCATCGTCCAGAATTGCGGAGGCAGCTTCAATCATTGGTATGGAGGCATTATTTAAAAAGGTATGCTTATCGTCCGAAGTAAGCCAGTACTTTACCATGCTTTTATAAGCGGTCTTATCTGCGGGATTAGCAATCTCCGTCAATTTTATAATAGAAGAAATAACCGGAAGACTTGCCAGATTATCCTGACTGTAATACCTTGAGATTTCTCTGCCGCGGACCATATCCATTAAATTCCCTTTGTAGATAACCGGTTCATAGGAATCGTAAATCCATTGATAGACATTGGCGATATCCGGATCAGAAACCTGCCAGCTGGAGTTGTTCACCAAATACAGCAAATTAGTCATGGAAGTAAGCAGGTCCTTTCCATATCCGCCCGTATAGGCATAGAAATTATGCTGTACAAATGAACCGTCCTCGTAGAATCCATCTCCGCTTGTGACATAATCGAACAGATTACTCAAACCTTCTACCGCAGCCGTTATTTTGGCGGAATCCTTCACAATGACTCCTCTGACTCCGATGATTTCACATTCCCACACCCGGTTAGCTCCTGTCATGGTTACTGTGGGCTGATAAAAGTCCACGGCATTCATATACGCCGTAATCTGCTCCGATGTTAAATGCTCATACATCAATATGGTAATGTCATTCAATGCCAGCGGTACTCCAATCTGCCAATCCCACCAATTTTGATAGGAAGCCTTCCCGGAATAATACTTGTTTGCGTTATACCAGTCCAGTGCATAAATAATATCATTTAAAAGCCCGGAATCCTGATACAGCGCAGAGCCATATGTATTATAGGCAAGCGCCATAGATTTGATACGTTCATATGCCGTAGTTAACTGTGCCGATACGGAACCGCTGTTTAAGTCACTCCAGACATAGGTTTTTGTACCCGTCTTATCCATGGAGCTTTGTACCGTCAATGCTTCCTCCGTAATTTTACTCACTGCATTGGCAAGGTACTCATCCGATAAATTAGTTGATTCTCCGTCAATTAGTGTCATTTTCCACTTTTCGCGGAGTCCATCGTACTCATCGGATGCTTTCAATGTAACCGTACTTCCTGACAGGAAAGAAAAACTGAGCAGGACTGCCAATACCAGCAATAGTTTTCCTTTCATATAAACCCCTTTCATTTGTTATACCCCCTTTTTTTATTTTAAAAGCAAGCCTCATAAAACCTGAAGGCAATAGGAAAATCTTTTTTCCTCCCCAGGTTTTAAGTCAATTGCATAGGGCTTCTCACTAAGTTCCTTTCCATCCTCTTCGAAGGCCGGCAGCCCATGCCAGGGCTCCAGACAAAGATAGGGAGCATGCTTTTTGCCAAAGGTCCAGAGAGCCAGAGCAGGAAAGCCTTCGTATACAAAGCTGACCCCTCTTCCGGTTCTTTGATTGACCAGTTTTAAGGCATGAACCGGTATCCGGTCAAGAATGACCGGTCCTTCTGCAAACAAATCATAGGAAAGCGGAAAACGGTCCGTATTATCAAGAAAAGGAACCTCGGATTCTTTTCTTATCGGATTATCATCGGAAGGAAAATAAGCTTTCAATGAGACCGGCTGTTCAAATACAATTTCATACTCCGCAAAGGCCTCTCCTTTTCCAATGGGACATCTGACTCCCGGATGGCCTCCCACACAAAAAGGCATACTTTGCTTACTTTCATTTACGATACGGTAGGAGGTAATAAAGCCTTTCTCCTGCAAGGCATGAGTCACATAAAAGGAAAAAGAGAACGGATACTTTTCTCTTGTTTCTTCCGTATCCTTTAACAAAAAGGTGACAGAATTATTTGTTTTTTCCGCCACCTCATACAGAGCATTTCTGGCGAATCCATGTTTTCCTATAGAATACTTCCTGCCGTTAATCAGTGTTTCCTGATTTTTTAAAGCACCAATAATCGGGAACAGATGAGGAGAACGTCCAACCCAGTAAGTTTCCTCACCACCCCATAGATATTCCACGCCATCTTTGTCAAGCAGGGAAATCAACTCCCCGCCGCAGCTGTCCGCCATTCCCTGAAAAAATTCATTCTCTAATTTAATCAGCATCTTTTTCCCCATTTCCCTAATCGAACTCAAGTTTCACACTAACAGTCATGCCCTTTCCAACGTGCCTCAAGATTATGCCGAGGATTCGCAGGCATAATCTTGTGTGTGAATTATGCTTCTCAATAATTCACACTAACGGACATTTGGCCGTGAGGCCACTCAATGCCGGATGTGAAATGTTTTTTATTTCACACTATCTTTCCAGAAGCTTCTCGTAATTCCGAATCATTTCGTTGAAAGACTCTGCTTTCATCTGTCCTGAGTTGATAAGATAGAAGTAATCATATATATTGGGCAGTTCCTCCAATTGCAGCAGTTCTTTTGCAAAAGCATGAGCTGCAATTTCACTGCACCTGTTGATACCTGCCTCTCGTTTCAAACCGAATAGCTGCAATGTAATAATCTTTGGAAGTTTCTCTGAAACAAACTGGTCCTGCTTATACTCCAGGTAGTGAAAGAATTCATGCCCCAAGTGAATCCGCAGGGCATCCTCATAAGAAAGTGGTCTGCGCCCATCGTATTTGCTGTTACGGGCCAAATCTTTTAAAGCCCCTTCATAAATCCATATTTTTGTCTGTTTTTTATTCATTTCTACCTGTGCCCGAAAAGAAATGCCATAAGATTTCTTACTTTCCTTCAGAAACTCGACCAGGATTCCATTTTCCTCACATACTTTGGTGATATCCATTCCTTTGTAATCTCTGGCAGCATTTGTCCCGATTTTTAACGACTCTTCTATATAAAAACGGATATTTTCCTTTGGTATCTTATGATACAGTAAATCATTCGTCAGTTCGCAAAGCCCCAATACTTCATCCCGAACCATAACTGCCCTCCCTGCAAATTTTTTCACAGATTTTATTTATATGCCACAGCAATAATCTCTTCCTGCTCAGACAAGGCTTCCGTCTCCAAATCCAGAATGGAATACAATTGTTCCGCAGTTTGCATTCCTGTCAAATCAAGCATTTTCTCACGATAGAATACAAATACTTTCGGTATGGTTGCATTTGCATCGGAATAAATGGTGTGTTCGTCCAAAAAGCTATTAAAGGAAGTCGGTCTGCTGGCTTTTTGATATTTCAGACTAAAGGCCTTTTCCTTCTTTAATCTCACCACGCCTTCTCGGTCAATTATACATAAGCTTTCCTTTTTCATAGGAATGAAGCCCAGTACCTTTTTCTTAGAAACCGCTTTGTATACATTCCATCTGCCTGTTTCCATAAGGAACTGCGTATCCTTTTTCTCTGCTCCCAGTGCCTCGGCCGATATTTTCTGCAGCTCCTCTTTTGACAGCGCCTGACTGTTTAAATCCTTTTGCCGCAATTCGGTAGCTCCTGTTGCAATGGCCCTTAAAATATTTTTCTGGGAATCAATTTCAATGGAAACATCTACGGTATCCTCTTTTGCACCGGATTGTACGATTTTTTCTATTACATCCATTCTTATTTTTTTAATATCATTTTCTGTCGGATTTACTATGGTTCGTTCCATCTGTTCTCTGACCATGGCCAGGGCAACACCGATGGTGGAGATATAGGGGGCATTCTTTGCCAGCTTCCACTGTAAGCCCATATGCTCTGCAAGGGGATTCACAATTACGGTGCCGCTGCCGCCTCCACCCACCAGGGTAATAAATTTTCGGTCCAATTCATATTCTGAAATCAGATCACTTACGACCACATCCAGTTTTTTCATAGCCAATTCCATTACCTGTTTTGCCGCTTCCTCGGCTGTCATGCCCAGATACTCACCAAGCACCTTCCAGGCTGCTTTCGTGGTATTTTCATTTCCTTTTGCGTAATCCTCCTCCGGAATATATCCCAAAAGATTGGCAGCTCCCGCCAGTGTATAGGAATAGTCGTTACCATCCTGAGCGGAAATCAGAACATATTCACAGGGATCGTCCTTTCTCGGACTGACAAATTTAACTTCTCCCCTTGTAATAGTCTCATCCTTTTGGAAGCATTCATATTCCACCCCTGCAATATGTGCACTTCTTGGTCCGATATCCACGATCTTTTTATCTTTGATGCGCACCATACTGCCGCCGGCAACGCCCAGAGTTCTTACATCAAGAGATTGCAGATAGGTTTTATGACCGCCTACCTGCGCATACTTTATCATAACTTTTCCGTTTTTGATTACGGAAATATCAACACTGGTCCCGCCTACTTCAAAAAAGATACCGTCCGATATTTTTTCATACATCAATGCCCCGGCAACCCCCGCTGCCAGACCTGACAGCATGGTAAGAATCGGTCTTTTACGAACTTCATTGATACTCATTACACCGCCGTCACAGCGCATAATCATTAAATTGGATTGAATCTTCATATCCAGAACAGCCTGCTCTGTCATATTGGCCGTCTCCATCATTTTAGGTATCAGACTGGCATTGACCACCGCTGTTCTGGTTCGCATTTTCAGCCCATACAACTGGGATATCTCATGCCCGCCGGTAAAATATAATTTCTTATCTTCCGCTCTCTTCATAACCATTAGTTCTGCCGATGGATCATCTACGCTGTATGCACCTGAAGCTACAATTACATCAGACTGTTTATCCAGCAGGCTGCTGATTGCCCTATCGATACTTTCATCGGATAACTCCTTGGTATCCAGAAAGATATGTTCCGTATGCAGATATTTGTTAGGAGCCAATTCAATTTTTTCTACATTGGTTTCTCCCTTTACACTTCTGGCATCCAAGCCGGTTCCCATTCCGATAACTCCTACGGAAGCTACATCCCCTTCTAACAGCGCATTCGTCGCCTGGGTAGTACCATGTGCAATAAATACCACATCCTCCGGCAGAATATTATTTTCTGTCATCAACTCGGAAATAATTTTCACTATTCCAATAGCAACTCCCTCTTTATGAGTTGTTGGTATCTTTCTTTTTGCAATTACATCATAAGTCCCATTATCGATGATTACCGCATCGGTAAATGTGCCTCCTACATCAATTCCTATTCTTACTTTCTTTCCCATATCACTACCTATGTCCTTTCCAACGTGCCTTAAGTTTGTGCCGAGGATTACGCAAGCACTTGCATGAAATATGCTTTTCAATAATTCATACCGGCACCTATGTCCTTTTCTGTTCTGATTCTCATATTTGTCATTTCAAAATCTATATTAAAGTATCGTTATTTTCTACGTTAAAAAGCAAAACCCTTTTATAATTAAATAATTTTCTTTCTGTTCCTTAACCATGCCCCGTAACAAAATAGCTTGTATTGTAATGCAATAATAGGGCTGTGAAATGTCTTGTGATTTACGATTTACACAGCCCATGATATAAACTGATTTAAACATCAAAAGCATTGTTCCGTATGAG
>JAEXGM010000135.1 GCA_023450835.1 Bacillota bacterium
AAGAGGTTTATAGGATAAAAAGCTATAAAAAATAAAGCTATAAAAGAATATAAAACAATAAACTCAAGAACTAAATAATAAAACTAACTATTGAAAACAAACAGATGACCGGAAGGTATGTTGTGGGATTTGGTCTCGAGAGGACCTTTATGACACTTAAGCTGCAGAAAATGTAACTAGGAAAAATAGTGCCATGTTTGAGCGCAGAAAACATCCGTGCTCACATTGGTCACAGCGAGTTTGGCACTATTTTGACTGTCAGTTACATTTCCTGCAGCTTTAGTGGAGTAAGGTTCTCGAGGAAACCAAATCCCACAACATACCTTCCGGTCATCGTCCGTTCGTCAAAAATTTTTATACTTACAAGCTTTCTAAAAAGGAAAATACGTCCATGCATCTATTAACTGTAATGTGAGATACTATAAAAGAATATTCTTGTTTTATTTGAAAAGTAATTTCCCCACATGGAGGTTAACATGGAAGAAAAACGTGAAAAAGGATTATCGGCCTGGCAGCTGACAATGATGGCCATAGGCTCAGTTATCGGAGGTTCCTTCTTTTTGGGATCTTCGGTAGCAATACACTCTGCCGGACCTTCCATTATTATTTCTTATATATTAGGAGGAGTTCTTGTATATTTCATTTTATTCGCCCTTTCTGAAATGACAGCCAATAATCCGGGAGCCGGATCATTTAAAGCATTTGCGGCAGCGGCCTATGGACAGGGTGCGGGCTTTATAACGGGATGGGTTTACTGGACAGGCATGATACTCGCAATGTCCAGTGAGGCCACAGCAATTTCAATCCTGGTGAAAAACTGGTTTCCTAACATTTCAACAACGATAGTAGGAACTTCCATTATAGTCGGAGTTACTCTCGTTAATTTATTGGGTGCCAGCAGACTAAGTAAGTTAGAGAGCAGTTTAGCTGGCGTAAAACTCATTACCATTGTTGCTTTTATTTTAATGGCTTTGCTTTTAATATTTGGATTGGTAAAAGGTACACAGGCAGGCGGAAGTGTTAATTATACACGGCCGGCTTTTCTGTCAGAGCCGTTTTTTGCCAATGGTTTTAGAGGCCTGGCGGGTAGTATGCTAATTATTATGTTTGCTTATGCGGGCTTTGAAGTTGTAGGATTAGCTGCTTCAGAGGCAAGGCAGCCTAAGGTCACTGTTCCCAAGGCAATCCGTAAGATAGTAGTTCTCTTGCTTAGTCTTTATATTATATCGGTAGGAGTTTTGTTATTTCTGATTCCGACTAATGACATTCATGAAGACACCAGTCCGATGGTGGCAGTCTTGAACCGCTTTGGTTTTGGCTGGGCAGGGACGGTATTGAATATTGTATTGATTACGGCTATTCTCTCCACCATGTTAGCGGCTATGTTCGGGCTGGGAAGAATGATACGCTCTTTGGCTGATGAAGGCCATGCACCTGGGTTTTTAAAGGAGAAAACAGAGGTACCTTATAAAGGAATAGTATTTTCGGGTATTTGCATGCTTCTCGGACTTTTTGTCGGCCTTTTATTACCTCAGGTCTATTTATTCCTAATCAGTGCCGGCGGTTTCTCTTCTCTATTTACCTATGCCATGATTATGGCCTCTCATATCCATTTCCGTAAGAAACATGGTAAACCCGAGGATAAGCTTAGGCTGGCAGGATTTCCGTACTCTTCTTTATTTGTGCTGCTTTGCCTGATTGCAGCAATTGCCTGTATGCCTTTTATTAAGGGGCAGGGAGACGGATTAATAGCCGGTCTTGCTATCCTGGCCTTCTATGGAATTTCTTATTTCTTTATGAGGCTGTTTCAAAAGAAAAGAGCGGGAAAGTCCAGTTCTTACAGACCAGATCAAAGGTTCAGCTATGAGATGTCAAAAGAATTATCTGACGGGGATACGCAATCAGATAATTCTGCAAATGTGAATAAAAACCGGGAAGATTCTTAAGTTTTTACCCGTAAATAGTTGCATTAGGAAAGTCTAGGGCATATAATTAACCCAAACTTAAAGAGCAGAGGTCATAACAATTCTGTTGTTTTGATCTCTGATATCTTGCTGACATAAGCGAAAGAGGTTACTATAGTTATGAAATGGTTACAGCATTTAAAGACAATTAATCATCATAAAAGGCTGGTCATGAAATACTGTTTTAAAGCCGGCTTATATAAACAGGGACTTTTGCATGACCTGTCAAAATACAGTCCTGTGGAATTTTTTGTAGGAGCAAAGTATTTTCAGGGAAATCGAAGTCCTAACAATGCAGAAAGAGAAGACAAGGGTTACAGCTCGGCATGGCTTCATCATAAAGGGAGAAATAAACATCATCTGGAATACTGGATTGATTACAGCTTAAATGAAGGTGCACCTATGGCGGGCATGCGGATGCCGGTTAAATATGTAGTGGAAATGTTCTGTGACAGGATTGCCGCCAGCAGAACATATAATAAGGAGGCTTATAAAGACAGCGACCCTTATAATTACTTTAATACCAATAAAAAGCATTTACTGATTCATCCCGACACGGAAAAACTCTTGGATAAGCTGCTCCTTATGCTGAAGGAAAAAGGCGAAGAAGAGACGTTTCACTACATTAAAACAGAAGTTTTTACAAGAGGATATGATATTATAAGAGAAAAAAATTAGTTTGGGGTACCAATTTTACACTGCCTTAATAAATGCTTTACATAAACAAAACAATGTCAGGATACAATGTTTGCAGATTGTACACTGGCATACGGGCAGAAGTGTGGAAATTTAGTAAACGATTTTCACCTGAAATTTGGAAGGAAATTTCTATTTCAAATTTGAAAATAAATTTCCGGCTGAAATTAAAAGGCGTGCCCAAACGCACATATGGAGGTCAAATATGCTGTATGCAATTGTAGATTTAGGTTCCAATACCATGAGATTATGTATCTATGAGCAGAAAGACAATAGCCTGAAGTCAATCTATGAAAAGAAAACTATGGCGGGTCTTGTGAATTATATAAAGAATGAAAGACTTAGCACCGCCGGTATTAACAGAGCATGTACAATTTTGGAGGAATATAAGCAATATGCCTCTAATTTTGGCTTGAATGCCGCAGATTTACGGGTATTTGCAACTGCGTCCCTTAGAAATATTGTTAATACCCGGGAGGTTATTGATAATATCAAGGCAGAGACCGGTCTGTCTATTGAACTGTTATCCGGTGAAGAAGAGGCTACTCTTGACTTTATGGGTGCCATTAAATTATTTGAGGGAAACAGCGGAGCCTTGGTGGATATCGGCGGCGGCAGTACGGAGCTTGTTTCTTTTAAGGACCGTCAGATACAATATGCGACCAGTATGCCGGTAGGTTCTCTTAACCTGTATGTAAATTATGTAAAGAAAATCATACCCAAGGGCGAAGAGAGAGATCAAATCAGAAATCATGTAGAAGAAGTGCTGAAATCCCTGGAACTTAATAAGGAAACAATGCCCTGTATTTGCGGAGTCGGAGGAACCATGCGTGCTTCTGCCAAGTTAAGCAATCAGATATTTGGTTATCCCAAGGACAATATCACGGTAAAGACTTCTGATATCAAAGAAATTCTTGAAATGATCCATAATAGTAAGAAACAGACGATAGCCCCTATATTACAGGTAATACCGGATCGAATCCATACGATAATACCGGGGTTGATTGCTGTTGATACCATAGCCGATTTTTATGGAGCTGAACAGATAATTGTAAGCAAATTCGGCGTAAGAGAAGGCTATTTATACGAAAGAATAATAAAGGAGAATGTTTATGCCCCATCCGGAAAATAATTCCCAGAATTCCTTTATGCAAAACAGGGAACTTTCATGGCTTCGTTTTAACCGCAGAGTGTTAGAAGAAGCGGAGGAGGAGTCAGTGCCTCTTTATGAACGCCTGAAATTTATATCCATATTCACCAGTAATCTGGATGAATTCTTTATGATAAGAGTCGGGAGTCTTACTGACCTTATGTATATGGATAATAATGTGGATGATAAGACAGGTCTGACTGCCAAACAGCAATTAGAACTTATCTTTCAGGCAGCAGTGCCTTTGTATAGGGAAAGGGACCGGATTTTTCATATAGTAGAAGAAAAACTGAAGAGTTTTGGAATTCGTAACCTGGATAGTAAGGAACTGAAAAAAAGTGAAAAAAAGCAGCTGGATAGAATCTTTGAAGATGAAATAGCTCCTATTCTTTCACCTCAGGTCATTGATTCCAGGCACCCATTCCCGCATCTTGTCAATAAAGGAATTTATATTATCTGTGAATTCACAGGAGAGTCAACTAAATTCGGCTTAATACCGATATCACAGTCTCTTCCGGCTTTTTATATGCTGCAGGGAATGGAATCCGGCTACATAATGACGGAAAAGATTGTTTTAGAGCGTGTTGCTGATATTTTTGGAATGTACAAGATAGAATGTGCGGCTATTATATCGGTAACCAGAAATGCGGATATCAGCCCGGAGGATGAGAACTTCGATGTAGACGATGATTTCAGAGAGCGGATGAAGAAGGTCATCAAGAAGCGTTCCAGACTATCCCCTGTCAGACTGGAAGTCCAGGGACATATGACAAAGGGATTGAGTACTTTTCTTCTTTCAAAGCTTCATCTGACCAAAGAACAGGTTTTCACAAGTGAAATCCCTCTTGTATTAAGTTATGTTTTTGACTTGCATCTCCATATGTCACAAACAGTGATAAAGCAGCTAAGCTACCCTAACTTCAGACCTCAGTATCCCTTTTATTTAAGCAGCGGAGAAAGTATCACAGCTCAGTGCAAGCGAAAGGATATCCTGCTTTTCTTTCCCTATGACCAGATGGAACCATACCTGCAGTTACTTCGGGAGAGCGCACAGGACCCCACTGTAATATCCATTAAGATAACCATCTATCGATTGTCCAGTAATTCCAGAATTATTGATTACCTGTGCAATGCAGCGGAGAATAATAAAGAAGTCACAGTGCTCATGGAATTAAAGGCAAGATTTGATGAAAAGAATAATATTGAATGGGCGGAGAGGTTAGAGGATGCCGGCTGTACTGTAATTTACGGCTTTGAAGGCTTTAAGGTTCACAGTAAGATCTGCCTGATAACAAGAAGAGACAGAAACAAAGTATTCTATGTCACTCAGATTGGTACAGGAAACTATAACGAAAAAACGGCCAAGCTCTATTCTGACCTGTCTTTGATAACTGCTAACCAGGAAATAGGCCAGGAGGCAAATGAATTCTTTAAGAATATGTCCATTGCCAATCTGCAGGGAAATTATAATAATCTCTTTGTAGCGCCGTATTTCTTTAAAAATAATATATTAGCCCTGATTGATAATGAGACGGATAAAGCCAGAAGAGGGGAAGCAGCCAGTATTATTATGAAATCCAATTCCCTGACGGACAGAGATATTATGGAGAAGCTTTCCGTGGCTTCTAATGCGGGAGTTGAAGTCAAGCTTATCATAAGAGGTATTTGCTGCCTGCTTCCCGGAATTAAAGGAAAGACAGAAAATATAACGGTTTACAGCATAGTAGGCAGATTCCTGGAGCATTCCAGAATATACTGCTTTGGCACAGGAAGAGACGCGGCTATCTATATCTCCTCGGCGGATATGATGACCAGAAACACCAGAAGAAGGGTAGAAATTGCATGCCCTATTTTGGATGCAGATATCCGAGAACGGCTCCTTCATATACTGGAAGTAATGTTTTCAGATACGGTAAAGGCAAGGGTCTTAGACAGCGAAGGAATGTACCAGAAGCTGGACGGGACCGCTGCACCATTGGATGCACAGCAGAGCTTTATCGAAGAAGCATTAAAGGCAGAAGGCGGAAAGACAGCATCCAAAGAATATCTTGTGAATTTTTTTAAAAAGATTAGAATTGGGAAAAATAAATAAAAAATAAAAAAGATTTATATAAAAGAGTCATGGAGCTATGAGGAACTGACCTTCTGGCAGTTAGACCTGAAAATCTAACTTAGGAGGTCACCTCACTAATGCCATGACTCTTTCTTTTACACTAATTGTATTATCCGATATAATTTTTAGAAAAATATGAGAAAATAATTTTTACATGAAAAATTTTCAATATTTCAATTGTATTATAAGTGAAAGGAGTTGAAACGATGGAGAATTCATTTGGTACCGATGAATTTATACAGCATGTTTTAGATAAATACTCAAAAATGATCATTAAACTTGCCTTCACTTATGTGAAAAACACGGCAGATTCAGAAGATATTGCACAGGATGTCTTTGTAAGTCTGATTAAGAGAGGCTATGGTTTCGAAAGTGAAGAGCATGAGAAAGCCTGGCTTATAAGGGTTACGATAAATAAAGCAAAGAATTACTTAAAGTCCTCCTGGAACAAGCTAAAGGTCCCTTTGGAAGAGGATGTCAGCTATATGCCGGAAGAAGAAAGTGAAGTTCTTATCACGGTACTAAATCTGCCCTCCAAATACCGAACTGTCATTCATTTATATTACTATGAGGATTACTCTATAAATGAAATAGCGTCAATATTACACAAAAAGCCTGCAACTATCGGAACTTGGTTGTCGAGAGGACGTAACTTGTTGAAATCAGAGTTAATCGGAGGTTTTGAATATGAATAAGAATGATTACAAAAAAGCAATGAACGGACTGAAAATATCGGAAGATTTTAAGAATAGAACATCTATAAAAATGAAAGAGGCAAGAAAGGAACAGACAACTATGAAAATAAATCCTAATTCCGTTGTTTTTAGAAGATTCGCGGTATCCGCTGCCAGCCTGGCAGTTCTGGTTGCCGCAGGCGCTATTGCTCTGAAT
>JAEXGM010000271.1 GCA_023450835.1 Bacillota bacterium
ACACTTCTAACTTCTTTCGCAGATGATTCCCTCTTTCTTGCAAATGTGTTCTAAAAGAAGTTTGCAGCCTTCGTATACATCTTCATACGTCACATCAAAATTCCCCGTATACCAGGGATCTGCTATATCTCTGGGCCGCGGTGATAAGTCCAGCAGCCTGCTGATCTTTCGTTCCGGGTCGCCTTTTAAAATTCGCTCCATGGAGGAAAGGTTGCGGCTCTCCATACCAATGATATAATCAAACCGGCTGTAGTCTTCTTTCTTTAACTGAACAGCAGTTTTTCCGGAAGTATCAATTCCAAATTCTTTTAATTTAGCTCTGGTCCCTCTGTGAACCGGATTTCCCTCCTCTTCATCACTGGTTCCTGCTGAGGCAATGAAGAACTTGTCCAAAAGCCCTTTCTTCTTTACCATATCACGAAATACGAACTCCGCCATTGGAGAGCGGCAGATATTTCCCAGACATACAAACAATACTTTTATCATGAAGTCCTCCTATTTTGTAAAATTTCATTTTCTCTTTGAAACAATTAATTTTTCTTTACATAATCACAATCTCAATCCCAAATATCAGAATAGTTTTCCACATATGAAGATCATTATATGATATTATAATAGCATGCACTTTGCTTATTTTACCATAAACAAGTGAAGAGCACACATCATTTAACCCTGTGACTCAAAAGCCGCAGGTATTAGAAAGGGTAAAGGTATTATTATGAAAGTTTTATTACTGTTGGCAAAGGGCTTTGAGACCATGGAATTTTCTGTATTTGTAGATATTTTTGGATGGGCACGAACAGATTTTGGCAGCAATATCACCGTCCACACCTGTGGCTTCACCAAACAGGTTATCAGTACTTTTTCTGTTCCGGTGACGGTGGATAAGATAATGGATGAGATACATACAGATGATTACGATGCCCTTGCCATACCGGGGGGCTTTGAAGAATTCGGTTTCTATGAAGAAGCATATGCTGAAAGATTCCTACAGATTATCCGTGAATTCCATGAACAGGAAAAGCCTATTGCCTCTGTCTGCGTAGCTGCTTTGGCTCTCGGTAAGAGCGGCATCCTAACAGGTAAAAGAGCGACTACCTATCATCTTGGAAATGGCAGACGCCAGAACCAGCTGCGGGAATTCGGAGCGCTTGTAATAAACGAGCCTATTGTTACAGATGAAAAGATTACTACTTCCTACTGCCCTCAGACAGCTCCTTTTGTTGCCTTCCGGCTGCTTGAGCAACTGGCGGGAAAGGAGCTGGCTGAGAGGGTAAAAAGTGCTATGGGTTTTTAGATTAATTTATTCCAGGTCATCAAAGTCAAAAGCTGCTGCTTTGGTATAATTGGTAACCTTTGCTTCAAAGAAATCCGTCTTGGTCTGGTTGAGGCTTGAAAAACCTTCAATCCAGGCCATGGGATTCTCGGTAACCTCCGGATATAACTCCTCCATTCCGATGGCCTTTAACCTCTGGTTGCCCAGATACTTAATATATTTTTCAATGAGATTATTATTTATCCCCAAGATTTCATTATTTGTGACATATTGTCCCCAACTTATCTCATGTTCTACACCGGTCCTCATCATCTCGCGTATCTGCTCCGTTGTTTCTCCCGCAAAGATTTCCGGTCTTTCATTCTTTAATTCCTTAATGATATTCTGAAAGAGTACCAGGTGGGTTATCTCATCCCGGTTAATATACTTAAAAATGGTGCTGGTCGCTGTCATCTTACCCTGCCTCGCCAGAGTATAGAAGAAACTGAAACCGGAGTAGAAGTAGATTCCTTCCAGAATATAATTGGCAGTAACCGTACGGATGAAATTCTCCAGGGTAGGATTTTCATTGAATTCCTGATAGATGTTGGCAATATATCGATTTCTCTCCAACAGGTGCTTATCCTCTCTCCACTCATCATAAATCTTGTCCCTGGTAACAGGATTGGTCACCGTATCCAGAATATAAGAGTAGCTCTGGGCATGGATTTCTTCCTGAAAAGCCTGTATATTTAACAGGGAGGAAATCTCAGGAGCCGTCACATAGCGGGAAAGATTCGGCAGATTCTCGCTCTGGATGGAATCCAGGAAGTTAAGGAATGATATGATCTTATCGAAAGCATTTCTCTCTCCGTTGGTTAAAAGAGGAAATTGCTTGATATCCTCATTTAAAGAAATCTCCTCGGGAATCCAGAAGTTATTTAACATAGTTCTGTAGAAAGTCTTTGCCCAGCTATACTTAATACGGTTCCATTCCCTTAGATTCGTAGTATTACCTTCAATCAGATTTTCTGTTCCTCTCACACCGTTTTCATTAAATATCTTTTTCTTATCCATGATAACCTCTTTCCCTAGTCCTTGTCCTTAATATCGTTAATTAAAATACCCCTGTTTATCAAACTAACCACCATATGCGCATTAGTACGCATATCAAAGTAAAAAATCTCTTCCAGGAGCTACTGCAATAAATTTCACTTAAGTAATTGAAAGTATTTCTTTCTATTATAAAACATCTCACAATAATTCGAAACTATTTCTTTCTCAACCGGCATGTCAAAAGCATGAAACTGGTTAACTGGAGCAGCTTGTGCACTCATCCATCTCCAGAGACTGATTACGAACATAATAAATAGTCTTCACACCATTCTTCCAGGCCTCCACATAGAGATTGAGAATATCCTTTGCCTTCACCTCCGGTGTTATATACAGGTTAAAGGATTGGGATTGGTCGATGTGCCTTTGCCTGATACCGCAGGCTTTAATGCTGTAGAGCTGGTCAATGTGATGGGCTTCCTTATACAGCCAGAAATTCTCCTCTGACAGGTCCGGCGCAGCCTTGGGTGTAAAACTGCCCTTTTTCTCTTCGATAAAGAACTTGCGGAAGATTGGGTCAATTCCTGCTGTCGTACCTGCAATATTGGAAGTGCTGCCGGTAGGTGCCACAGCCGTCAGATAACCGTTTCTAAGACCATGTTCCTTTACTTCTGCTTTCAGCTTTTCCCATCGCTCAGAAGTATATCCGCGGCTTTCAAAATATTCTCCTGTCTGCCACTGGGAGCCCTGGAAAACCGGATAGGTACCCTTTTCTTTTGCCAGTCCGCAGGAAGCCTTTATAGCCTGATAAGCAATCTCTTCAAACAGGGAATCAGCTTCCTTTAAATGTTCTTCGCTCTCCCAGGCTATGCCATGGTTAACCAGATAATGATGGTAACCGCTGGTTCCAAGGCCGATAGCACGGTATTTATCACTGGTAATTCTGGCCTCCTGCACCGGGGATTGATTCAATGTAATAACATTATCAAGCATACGTATCTGTAAAGGAATAACATCCTTTAACTCTTCTTTATTTACTCTTCCCAGATTAATGGAATTCAGGTTACAGGTAACCATATCTCCGGATTTTACCCTTGTAAGGACCTGACTTTCTCCCTCTGCGCTCTCTATTGTCTCTTCTAAAAGAATAGATTCACTCATATTCTGGGCAATCTCATGGCAAAGGTTGGAGGCATAGATCATACCCGCATGTTTGTTGGGATTGGCTCTATTTACCGTATCACGGAAGAAAACAAAGGGTGTCCCCGTTTCTACGGCTGATTTCATGACCTTTTTCATAATATCCAAAGTAGATACTACTGTTCTCTTTAAATTCCCATTGTTTTCGCAGGCAAGATAGCGTTTTGTAAATTCCCCGTCCTGGGCTTCATCATAGCAGTCTTCCAGGTAGAAACCCATTTGCTTCTTCACTTCGTATGGGTCGAATAAGGACCAATCTCCTCTTTCGAATAATCTTTTCATAAAAAGGTCCGGAATACTTAAGGCAGGGAAGATATCATGGGCTTTTCTTCTGTCATCCCCATTGTTGGTCTTTAAATCCAGGAATTCATAAAGATCCTGATGCCAGATGTCCAGGGTGACAGAAGCGCCTCCCTTTCTTCTTCCCAGCTGATCCACCGCCACTGCCGTGTCATTGTACAGCCTGATCCAGGGAACTACTCCTCCGGAAGTGTTCTTATATCCTCTGATTTCACTGTTTAAAGCTCTGACTTTTCCCATATAAATACCTAAAGCTCCGCCATGCTTCGACACACTGGCGAACTTGGAATTGACATCATAGATAGACCAAAGGTTGTCCCCTACTACAGAGATAAAGCAGCTGCTTAACTGATGGAAGGGAGTGCCTGCCGCCGCCAGAGTAGGTGTAGCGACAGTCATCTTAAGCTCACTTAAAATATCATAGAATTTCTTTGCATATTCTAATTTTTTACTGCCTTCCGGAATAGCAAGGTGCATTGCAATTACCATAAAGCGTTCCTGGGGCAGTTCATATACTTCCTTGTCAAAACCCTGAATGAGATACCTGTCCGCCAGCAGCTTCAGCCCTTCATAATTGAACAGCAGATCTCTTTCTTCCTTTATGTAGGCGCCAAGCTCATGGATTTCCAACTCCGTATATTCTTCTACGAGATAATCTCCATAATAATGAAGACTTGTCAGCTTATTGACCAGTTCATAGAAATCCCCGTAGCCAAAATGCTTATAGCCTCTGTTAATAGCAGCTTCCTTATACAGGTCAGACATTAACAGCCTTGCTGCAGCGTATTGCCAGTCGATATTCGTTTTCTTTACTTCATTGCCGTAAGCATCTCTTGTAGTCTGTATTGTCTTCTCTATGGCTGTCTGAATAAGAATCTTTTGTATTTCCTTGGTGCTCATGCCGTCCCGAAACTGGATATTGGAATCCATCTCAAGCTCTGCCGGGTCACATCCTGCAAGACCATCGCAGGCGTAGGCAACCATCTTCTTGGTTTTCTCAACATATAGGGGTTCGTAATTGCCATTGCGCTTTTTTATCATAATATCCATAGATTCACTCTCCTCCAATTTCTCTATTTCACAATATATAGTAATAGTAATAATTATTATAACTATATGTATTGTATACCATTTTATTTCATTTGGCTAGAAGAATTTTGACCTATATCAATCCTTAAATTATATATTCTTTACACTTATTATCTAAAGGCTTTTATCCGGTCCCTTACAAAGCAATGTAGTAATCCAGCAGCTCCCATATCCAGTCCCTTACCTCAGAGAACGCAAAACCAAGGCTTTCCCCGCGGCTTACATTAATAGAAAAGCTATCGGCTCCATTATAAGGCGCGCGCTCCCCCTCTTCTGAAAGAATTGCCTTCTGTCCTGTCTTTTCCTCCGTATAGGTGATTACTTCTTCTATTGATACCGCCCCTTTACTTGCGGCATTTACTATTCCCCTGAAATCATTTTCCCCTATAAAGGCAAGGAATCTGCCTGCTTCCCTGGAATCAATGAATCCTATAGTTTCTTTCCTATTGTCGACATTCATAGGGATACCCTTCTTAATATGGTCCACATAAAAGAACAGCCTCTGGGTGTAATCATCTTTGCCGATTACGAAGGGAAAGCGTACGGCTGCAAAAGACTGTCTGCCTGCATATTCCTGAAAAAGTGCCCGCTCCGCATGCTGCTTAATGATATTATAGGTAAAGTCCTCCTTATCACACCATATAAGCTTTCCTTCCTCGGGGTTAAATTCCTCCTCCCTGATACCTATATGAAACTCATTATATACAGAGATTGTGGAGACAAAAACATAACGCTTACAGCTTATGTTATCAAGAGCATACCTGATATCATTGGAGCAATAGGCGATATCGTCATAAACAATATCATATTCCTTTCCCTGAAAAGCCTCTTTCATATCTTTTTCGCTTGTCCGGTCCACTTTTATGCGCTGCACCCGGTTCCCAAAAGGGTCCGGTGTTATTCCTCTTGTTGCTATTGTAATATCATACTGCTTTAAGATAAGTTCTTCTACCAGATGTTTGCCGAAAAATCTGGTTCCTCCTAATACTAAAATCTTCATAATAGAATCCTCCCTTTTATTGTTGGCTGTTTATTCCATAGCAGTGTCGTGCCCTTGTCTGTAATGGTAATTTTACCCGATTTCTGATATAATATCTATAGGTTTTGCTTACTTTAAAGCATAAGATGATTTGAGCGTCAGAAGGCCAGTTTTTCACAATGGGACGGTAATTTGCACAAAGAAGAAAGACTCTTCGCTGATTTTAAAGCGCATTTGCTGATTTCAAGGCACATTCGTTCTTTCTTCTTTGTGCAAATTGCCTGTAATTATATTGAAACAGGGCTTTTGACGCTTAAATCATAAGATATCTATAAAAATTTATCATTTAATAAGCATGAGGATAGGAGCCAAAGATGAACAGAAAAGTTCTTTCAGGAATAACTGCTATCGTACTGCTGCTTATTCTTGTAGCGGCATACACCACGTATCATAAAGAAAATAATACCCAGAGCACTGTTTCCCTCAAAGAGCTGGAAAATGCGTTAACCGGCAAAGGATATGGTTATACCCTGCAAGAGGCGAAACAGGATTTCCTTCCGGCTTCACGGAAAAGAATCCTCTTAGAGGATAATGTGCTGGATATTTATCTCTTTTCATCCGAAAAAAAGATGGAACAGGCTGCGAAGAATATCTCCCCTGACGGATGTGGCTATAAAAGTAACCTAAAGGCAATTCAAGTAAGTTGGGTTTCCTACCCTCATTTTTACAAAAAAGGAAATTTGATCGTACAGTATGTGGGCGAAGATAATAGCTTCCTAACTGAGCTGGAGGCTATATTAGGTACACAGTTTGCAGGCGCTCCCAGATAAACCGGAAGGATTAAACCTTGTCCGGTGTACTTTACAGGTATGCAAAAAACAGGACCGTTTGACTGGTCCTGTTTTTTATTCCCTTGACAAATTATCTCATAAATATTTGATAAATTAAATTTGAGATGAACTATAATGAATATTACTGATTATTTATTGAACTTCTCCGCCTTCTACTACCAGGTTATCAGGGTTAGCAGCATCTCCGTATACGGTTGCCAGAGTTTCGTCATAATCCTTGTGGAAGAAATTCTCTTTACCAAGGGTCTTAATTTCATCATTGATCCAGTTTAATAACTCGGTATTTCCTTTTTGAACCGCAGGTGCTATCGTATCCAGATTTCCAAGGGATTCGATACCAACTGTGTATCCTTTATTTTCAATAGCCCAGGCAAGTACTTCTGTATTATCTGTGGAGAAAGCATCTCCTCTGCCGTCAAGAAGGGCGCTGTAGGCTTCGCTGTACTGATCGAATTTTAATAATTTTACGTCGGGATAATTATCTGTAAAATAGGTTTCTGCGGTGGTTCCCTTATTTACAATAAGAGTCTTTCCGTTTAACTGATCTGCTGATGTAATAAGTGCGCTGTCAGGTGATACCACGCCAAGAGCAACTTTCATATAGGGAAGTGCAAAATCCACCTTCTCAGCGCGGTCCGGTGTTACGGTAAAATTGGCAAGGATAATATCTACTTTAGCTGTTACCAGGTATTCTACACGGCTTGCTGCTTCAACAGATACATATTCTACATTAACGCCTAAATCTTTTGCAATACGATTACCGAAATATACATCATAGCCCTGATATGTTCCATTCTCATCCACATATCCGAAAGGCTTCTTGTCACTGAATACACCAATTACAATCTTTCCGCTTTTCTTAATTTCATCTAAAGTTCTTGCAGTACCTGCAGCGGAAGAATCAGAAGCTCCTGTTTCCTTATTATCGGAATTGCTCCCGCAGCCTGCCAGTAAAGTTGTCATTAAAACAAGTAAAAGTACTAACGATACTATTTTTTTCATAAAATTCCTCTCCTTCTGCCTCTTTTGAGGCAACTTTATTTTTTATTCTATAGCTTCCATGGTTGTGCTATCTTCAACACCTTTGACCGTGTCAAATTCAAATACATTTAAAAACTTTCTTGCTCTGTCTGTCTTAGGATTTACGAAGAATTCTTCCGGTGTACTCTCCTCTACTACTTCTCCCTTATCCAGAAACAGAACCCTGTCTGCAATCGCTCTGGCAAACTGCATTTCATGGGTTACAATAATCATGGTGCTTCCTTCCCTGGCAAGCCCTAACATAACATCCAGAACTTCTCTTACCATCTCAGGGTCCAAGGCAGCGGTAACTTCATCAAAGAGCATTACCTCGGGATGCATACAAAGGGCTCTTACGATTGCAACTCTTTGTTTTTGTCCTCCGGAGAGCTGCCTTGGATAGGCATCCTTTTTCTCCAGAAGGCCAACTCTTTCCAAGAGCTTCTTTGCCTCTTCTTCCGCTTCCGCCTTATTTCTGTGCTGTGCCTTTACAGGCCCGAGGGTGATATTATCCAGAATGTTCATATGAGGAAATAATTCATAGCTCTGGAATACCATTCCTATCTTCTGCCTTACCAGATGCATCTCTTTGTTTCTTCCGCTTATAACCTCTCCTCTTAGGGAAATCTCTCCCTGCTGTATGGATTCAAGGCCATTGATACATCGCAGCAGGGTGCTCTTACCGCAGCCGGAAGGCCCTACTACCACTACGACTTCTCCTTTTCTTACCGTCAGTGAAATATCTTTTAATACTTCCAGCGTATCGTAGCTTTTCTTTATGTGATTTATGGTCAAAATTTCTTCTTTTACACTCATCCTAATAACCTTTACCCTTTCTCCGGCACCTGACAGAAGGCGCAGCTATCAAATATTTTCTCTCTTATACTGCATTCCAGGTTTTCTCCAACCTGGCGGCAAGCTTTGATACCGGATAACAGATAAGAAAATATAAGAAGAAAATAACTCCATATATCCAAAGAGCCGCTGTGGGAACGGTCAATCTTGAAGCTTCAATTATCTGCTGCCCCACCTTTACCACCTCTACTACTCCTATCAGTGCAATCAGCGAGGTTGTTTTTATCATTCTGGTTGCCAGGTTAATAGCCAGGGGAACCAGTCTTCTAATGGTCTGAGGAATGATAATATTCCGGTATATCTGCCCGACCGTAAGTCCAAGGGCTCTTCCGCTTTCATACTGATGTACCGGAATTGAGATAAGTGCACTTCTTACCAAATCCCCCATCTCCGCCGTTCCCCACAGGGAGAAAACAATGACTGCCGATACTTCGCCGGACAGATTGATATGAAAGGCTCTTGTCAAGCCGAAATAAATCAAAAACAGAAGTACCAGCTGGGGCATTATGCGGACAAACTCCAGATACAGCCTCGTAACAACCTTCACTGCGGGATTTTTCAGGGTCATTATCATACCAAGGAAAATTCCGAGAAACATGGAGATGATTACTGACAAAAGGGATATCTCAATGGTGACCCAGAGCCCCTCTAAAAGCCTTATGAGGTTTCTTCCTTCAAACAATACTCTAATTCCCAAATCCTGCATATCTTAATTTCCTTTCTATCAAGGTAAATATCACGGAAATCGGAAGCAGTATACCAAGATAAGATAATACCAGCATAAAGAGTGCTTCATCCGTATTATAGGACATCCCAATGAGAGACTTTGCCGTATACATTAAATCTGCCAGGGCAACGGCACTAAATACCGAGGTCTCTTTTATTAAGAAGATTATATTTGCCGCGAAGGCCGGTATCGACACCGATATTGCCTGAGGCAGCAGGATATATCCGATAACCTGGCTTTTCTTAAGGCCTAAGCTTAAAGCTGATTCTATCTGTATGGCCGGTACAGCCTCCAATCCGCTGCGAAAAGCTTCCGCCATATAACTTCCTCCCAAAAAAATAAGGCCCGTAATGGCACAGGTCTCTGAACTGAGTAAGATTCCCGCCTTTGGTAATCCGAAATATAAGAAAAATAACTGTATAAGCAATGGGGTATTTCTGGAAAGCTCAATATAAATTCCGGCTATCTGTTTTAGTACCGGTATTTTATAGTACCGAATAAGGCTGCATATCAGTCCCAAAAGAATGGAACCTGCTATTCCTATTAAAGCAATCCTTACTGTAAGCCCCGCAGCAGTCAGATACATGGGGGCATATTCTTTCAGCACATCTATGTTCATGGTCTAAACCTTTCTTTATTCCATTATGCAGTTGTTAATGCTTCTTTCTAATTCCTATTAAAATTATATGAATTATATGAATTAACAATGACACTATTTTATAAAATGATTCT
>JAEXGM010000204.1 GCA_023450835.1 Bacillota bacterium
AGCACAAAGGGAGAAAGCTATAAGGTATATCTCATAACAATGGATCAGATGGACCAGTACTGGGCGAATATTGATAAGGGCTGTAAAAAGGCTGTAGACGAGCTGAAAGAAAGCGGGATAACGGTAGACTATAAATGGTCCGCACCGGATAAAAAAGATGATGCTCAGCAGATTGAGAAAATCAATAATGCGGTAGCCGACGGTGCAAAGGCAATTCTTTTAGCAGCCAATGGTCCCACTGCCGTAAACGCATCATTAAAAGAAGCGGAAGCAGCAGGCGTTAAGATTATATATGTTGACTCACCTGCAGATTATCCCGCAGTCAGAACCTTAACCACAAATAATGAAGCAGCAGGAAAAACAGCAGGAGAAAAGCTGATTGAAGCATTAAATGCAAAGGGTGTTACTTCCGGAGATATTGGGATTATCAGTGTAAATACTTCTACGGATTCTACCATGAAGAGAGAGAATGGTTTTCGCAGTGCTTTTGAGGGAACACAGTTCAAAATTCTTGAAACTCAGTATTGTGAAGGAGAAGCTGCCCAGTCCCAGAATGCTGCTTCCAACTTCTTAGCTCAGGGCTGTGTAGGCTTGTATGGCTGCAATGAAGGCTCTACCGTTGGGGTCGGCAATGCGATTAAAGAAGCAGGCGGAAATGCAATCGGTATAGGTTTTGATACTTCCGATGCAATTCTGGAATTGATAGAGCAGGGTTATCTTTTGGGAGCTATGGCTCAGAACCCTTCTACAATGGGATATGAAGGAATCAAGACGGCTGTGAAAGCAATAAAAGGAGAAGATGCAGGTGAAAATCTGGATACCGGTGTTACAGCCGTAACAAAGGATAATGTAACTGATTTTAAGAAATAAGCGGCATTGATACATAATAAAAAATTGAAATGGCGTATTATAATACCCTTTTATCTTAAGGGTATTATAATACGCTAACTCTTTTCATCCATCCAGTTTACCGCGAAAGCTTGCCTTTGGTACGAAAATATAGTATGATATTGTAAAATATTTATAAATCAGGCACAAAAAACATCATAAATATTATGCAAAAATAACATAAATAGTATGGCAGTAAAGAAATCTAAAAATTGATAGCCGGAGAGGTATAAAAATGTTTCGAGTAATCATAGCAGACGATGAGAAAAAAGTATGTCAATTAATTCGTATGTTAGTTGATTGGGATAAATTCGGTATGGAAGTAGTTGCTACCGCAGGAGATGGGATGGAAGTACTTGAGAAGATAAAGGAATATAAACCGCATCTGATTATATCAGATATCCGTATGCCCGGGCTTAACGGGCTTGAAATGATAGAAAAAGCAAGAGAACTGGATAAAGAACTGGAATTTATCATAATCAGCGGGCATAAGAATTTCGATTATGCACAAACCGCAATTAAATTCGGAGTAAATGCTTATATTTTAAAGCCTGTCAATAAAGAAGAACTGCAGGTGGCCCTGCTTCGGATGAGAGATAAACTAAAGGTAAGAGAAGAGACACAGATCAGTAATAAACAGATTGTGACGGATCTTGCGGCGAATAAAGGCAGGCTGCGTAACAGCTTTGCCAATATGCTGCTTATGAATCTGATTGACAGGCAAAAGCTGCGGATAGAACTTATAAATACAGAGTTCAATTATAACTTCAGAGAAGGTATTTTTCAGGTGGTGTGTTTTAAATTTGACCATGTAAAAGCTGCGGAAGGAGCGGTTTATACAGCGCTTGAAGCAAAAGGCAGAGAATGGGTCTACCGCCTCTTTCATGAACTTACATATGATTATGCCTGCTGTTTCCAGCATAACATCTTCTATTGCCTTATTAACTATGGGAAGGAAAACCAAGTAACAGTTAAAAGAAATATAAAAGCCTTTGTGAATGAGGTGGTCCTGCAGGATGTAATACTGAATCTGGTAGAGATAACGGTTGGGTTAGGTCCCGGAGTAAATAGTATGGAGCAGATAGACGAATCCTACAAGAAAGCTATTTATGCCCTCCAGCAAAGAATTATTCCTGACAGCCAGAAGGTACTGGAATATGAAGAAAAGGGCGGTATTCCCTTTACGGAAGCAAAGGAATTCAGTGAATTTAATAAAAGAATAGCGGGCTATATGGAGAAGTTTGATTTAGAACAGGTATTAAAAGAGATAGATGTATTAAGGAGAACTCTTCTTGAATATCCGGGGATTACAGGACATGAAATTCTGCAGATGACAAAAGAAATACTGAATATTTATCTGCTTACCTTGAAAGAAAATAACATACAGATACCGGATAGTGAAAAACTGCTGCCGGAATTTAATGAGAATGCGGATGACTGCTTTCGTATACAAGAGCTTTTCAGACTTCTTAAAGATACTTTGGAATACTCCATGAGACAGGTGTTGGAGGATAGGAAACAAGTCAGTATCCGGCCAATCCGCATTGCGAAACAGTATATGGAAGCTAACTTCAAAAATCCGGTCACATTGGAAGAAGTCAGCATTCAGGCTGGCTTTAATACCAGTTATTTCAGTACTGTCTTTAAAAAAGAGACAGGTCTGACCTTTTTAGAATATGTAACGACGCTGCGGATGAATGAATGCAAGCGGCTGCTAAAAGAGACGGACAAAGGCATTGCGGCTATTTGTGAGGAAGTCGGTTACAGTGACATGAAACACTTTACCAAGTGCTTTAAGAAATATACCGGACTAAAGCCGAATGAATTCAGAAAGTTATATTCCTAGGAAAGGAACTGCGATGAAAAAGGAAGGCAGAAAATATCTTATATACCGCCAGATGATTTTATCCGTCGTATTGGCGGTCTTCACCTTTGGGCTGCTGACAGGTCTGCCGGCGGCTTTTGGTACGCCTATGTTCCCTACGATATTATCCTTTTTATTTTTAATTTATTTTGTGATTTTGTACCTGCATTACCGGCTGGTGCTAAGACCCTACAGGGAAACCAAAAAGATGATGGACCTGTTTTCAAATGGCTACATATTGCAGGGGATTTTTGAACTGCGCTATCCTCTATGCCCTGCAACGGAGAGAATGAACGGAAAATTCAAAGAAATGTTAAATACCAAGGAACTTATCAGTGCCTCTAAAAAGCAGGCAGAATACCTGGCTTTGCAGAATCAGATTAACCCGCATTTTTTGTATAATACACTGGAAGGAATACGAAGCGAAGCACTGTATGCGGGAATTACCGAGGTGGCCCGGATGACAGAAGCTCTTTCCTCCTTCTTCCGCTATACCATATCGAATGTAGAGCACTTGGTTACCTTGGAGGAGGAGCTAAATAACGTAAACAATTATTTTATTATACAGCAGTTCCGGTTTGAAGACAGACTGAGCATATCCATTGATACCGGCAATGAAAGGGAAGAACTTCTGTCCGCCAAGATTCCAAAATTAATCCTCCAGCCGGTAGTAGAGAATGCCATATACCATGGCCTTGAAGAAAAGATAGGAAAAGGAATTGTGCGTATCAAAATCGAAGGGACAGGAAAACGGCTGATTATAACCATATCGGACAATGGTCTTGGCATGCCGGAAGAGAAGGTCATTGCATTAAATAAGAAGCTGAGGGCCATATCCCTGGAGGGGATGAAACAGGAAGACACCACAAAGAGCGGTATAGCGCTTATCAATGTTAACAGCAGGATTAAACTTCTCTTTGGGGATGAATACGGATTATACATATACAGCACGCAAAATGAGGGAACCGATGTAGAGATTACGATCCCCTTTCATATGGAATAAAGAAGGGTATATCAGAGATGACTGTAAGCCGGTATTTGTCTAAGGTACCGGGAAAGAAACGGGAGAGCAACGGGAGAGCGATGAAAGAAGAGATACTGCGAATCGAAAATGTGACCAGAAAAAAAGATGGTGTAGTCTGTCTTGATAATATCAACCTTCATATATTCAAGGGCGAAATTATGGGTATGATTTATTTGACCTCTCATGGAAAAGATGAGCTGATTGAACTTTTGTGCAGCAATCTTCCTATTGAATACGGCAGGATATACTATAAAGAAGAATTAGTAAACTATTATGAATACAGCAGTATGTCCATGAATCAGATCTATGTCATAAGCCATAACAACGGGCTTATCGGAAATCTCTCCGTTGCTGAGAATATTTTTATTATGCGTAAAGGGCTTAAAAAGCATTTTATTAACCAAAGTAAGCTAAAGAAGCAGTTCTATCACTTATTTCCGGAGGGGCTGTCCGGTATAACCCCGGAAAGGCCTGCCTATGAATTGACTCATTATGAAAGGTGTCTGGTGGAGTTGTACCGTGCGGTAGTTGCTGATTGCAAACTTATCGTTTTAAATGACCTGGCCAGCTTCTTAAGCCGTGTGGAACTTACGAAATACTATGAATATATCAGGAAATACAGCAGGCTTGGAGTTGCGTTTCTTTATATCGGCAACCATCATGAAGAGGTGTTTTTAATCAGTGACAGGGTTGCTTTAATGAGGGAAGCAAGGATAATAAAGGTATTGTCAAAAAAAGAGATGACAGACGAACACATTATGCCTTATACGATTTCTTTTGAGGTGGGGGAACCAATACCGGGAGAAGCGGCCGGAATACTTACCTTTAAGCAGGTCTATTCCAAGAATATGAAAGGGGTATCCTTTTCCGTGCAAAGAGGGGAATGTGTTGTTTTATTAGATAAGAGCAGTGACATACATGAGGATTTTTTGGATCTGATATATGGAAGAAGTAGGATATTAAGCGGAAGTATTATCTATAAAGGAAAGACGTATACCAGAAAAGAAGCCAGGAAGGCTATTCTCCAGGGCATTCTGACGATTAATAAAAATCCGATCAGGTCAATGCTGTTTTGGGATATGAATTACCTGGAGAATCTGGTATTTCTTTGCGACAGGAAGCTTGGATGCTCTGTTATAAAAAACAGAATATTAGAAAGCATCATAAAGGAGTATCAAAACTATATAGGGAAAGATATTTACGCGGGAAATTTAAAAGAGCTGGAGCCTGCTTCCCTTTATAATCTGATATATTACCGCGTACATTTATATAATCCGGATTTGTTAATTTGCATACGCCCTTTCGCAGATGCGGATATGTATCTGCGAAGGCATATTGTGGAATTGCTTTATAAATTAAAAGAAAAAGGCATCACAATCATTATTTTGTCCTTAAATATTGCAGACAGTCTCTCTATTGCAGACAGAATGATGCTGATGGAAGACGGCCGGGTCATTAAAAATTATGAGAAGAAAGACTTTGACATATTCTTTTGAAAATAATAATAGCAAAAGGATGCCGCTGTTCCTATAAGTGCTGATAAGGCCAGTAATAAATAAGCGGTAAAATAAGAGAAATCCGCTATAAACTTTCCGGTGAACATAGGAAAGAGTGTCATTCCAAGCGCATATACTGCCTGATAAAATCCCATGGCTGTGGATTTTACTTTAAGAGGTATCCCTTTCATCGCCTCGGAAGTCAGGTTGGAGAACAATATTCCGGTCGCCATACCGGGAAGAAGCTGCAAGGCCAGCAGCAAAGGAATATAAGGTGTAATCGGAACCAGAATACAATACGCCGCCAATGCCAGGAAAACAACAGGGACTAAAACCCTTCCACCTAATCTTACAGCCCTTTTTGAAGAGGAGACCGCTGAAGTTAACACAGCAGAAATCATATATATAATAGAGGAAAGCCCGATTATAAAAGAGGAGGCCCCTCTCATTTTCAAAATCTGTGCAGTAAAGGACATGGCAGTGGACATCTGTACGCCTTGTTGTATCAGAGCAAGCAAACTAAAAAGGATAAGGCGTTTATGTAAGCATATTTTCAGAGAGGAAAAAGAAGAAAGTGAAAAGGTTCCCCTTCCTTTTTCTTCTTTCAGAAAGAAAGTAAGAACCGTACCAAGGGCTCCGGCTGCAATACTGAGTATGCACAAAAGGCTCATGCCAAAATATTTATAGAGCAGTGAACTAAGCAGAAAACCTGACAAAATACCGAGATTATTACATAATATAATTCTGCCTGTTGCTTTTTGCTGTTCCTCTTCCGGGAAAAAGCCGGTATACATAACCATAAAAGATATCCACATGGAAGATGCCATGCCCGATAAAAGGTTAGCGGCAAGGAACCCATAGCCGTCAGGAATCAAAAAGCGGATGAGAGAGGCTATACTTGCCGCAAGAGTTCCGGAAAGGATAAAGTATTTATGCTTTCCGACGGAATCAGCCATAACACCCACAGGAATTCGAAGGAGCATCTGCGTGATGCCATAGGCACCGAGAATACTTCCAAGAAATATCTCGGAGACTTGTACGGACAGAAGATATGGAGTCTGATACGGAATATAAACATATTGGGCAAACCAGAATAAAATCACGATTGCAGGCAGCAGTGCCTGCTTCTTTTTTGCATGAGCAGTCATGAAAAACCTTCCTTTTATAAGCATTTTAAAACAATTATAGTACTTGTATATCTTAAAAACAAGAGAGTTTATGGCAAAGAACATGTTAAAGGATAAAAACGATTTTTGGGGGACGGACGATGGCAGGAAGGTTTGTTTGCAGGCTTGGTTCCTCGAGAACCTTTATTCCACTGGAGCGGCAGCAAAGGTAACTGGCAGTCGTAACAGTGCCAAACTCGCTGTAACTGTATGGCTGCGGTGGCTTATTGCGCTCAAACAGTGGCGCTGTTTCTCCTAGTTACCTTTGCTGCCGCTTAAGTGTCATAAAGAACCCCTCGAGACCAAGCCTGCAAACAAACCTTCCTGCCATCTGTTTTCTCAAATGTTTTATTCATACATTTGTTTAGATGAAGTAAAAGGTAAGATTTTTTATTGATTGATAGCACTGACAAGAGCATGATTGTTAATATAAATTATTGAAAAGTATAATACACATATAAAGATTGTGCCTGCGAAATCCGTGACTCAATCTAAAGACGTATTATAAAAAATATTTCATATCCGGCATTGAGTGGCCTCACGGCCAAATGTCCGTTGATGTGAAGAATTAAAATGCATAATTGTCTAATGGTTAATATGGTACGGAATTTAAATTTTGTTGGCAGCATGGATGTTATATATAAGTCATGGCAAAAAGACGGAACTAAATATTTTCAATGAACAGATGAACAGAGGATTTATTTTGTGGGTTGGTCTCGAGAGGTCCTTTATGATACTTAAGCAGCAGGAAATGTAATTAGGAAAAGCAGTGCCATGTTTGAGCGCAGGAATTTTCCGGAGCCATATCAGTTACAGCGAGTTTGGCACTGCTTTGACTGTCAATTACATTTTCTGCTGCTTTAGTAGAATAAGGTTCTCGAGTAAGCAACCCACAAAATAAATCCTCTGTTCATCGTCCGTCACCCAATTTTTTTCGCCTAAATACCATGTATGAAAGCAATAAAGCAGAGCAATACTTTGAAAAATAAACCTGTTAAGGTTAGGATTGTATTTTTAAATGAGAAGACATATAATGTAGCTGTCAGTATCAGAGAACTGAGATGATATGACTATTATGAAAAGAGGTACTTTTACATTGAGTGAAACAACGAACTCACCAGAAAAAAAGGGTAATGTATCGAAACTGACCGCGGAAGAAGCTTATGAGCTTCTTGGGTCCTCCTCTGCAGGACTTACAAGCGCACAGGCGATAGATTACCAAAAGGAGCAGGGGAAGAACCTGATCGAGGAAAAAAGGAAAAAATCAGTTATACTGATATTCCTGGGTAATTTTACCCATTTGATGGCCATATTGCTGTGGATAGGCGGTGCTGTCGCCTTTTTTGCAGGTATGCCCGAGTTAGCAATTGCTATTTGGCTTGTTAACGTAATAAACGGTGTATTCAGCTTTATGCAGGAACATCGTGCCGGAAAGGCTACGGAAGCTTTAAAGAATATGCTTCCTTCCTATGCCAGAGTCATAAGAGATGGTGAAGAGCAAAAAATTCTATCAGAAGACTTGGTCATCGGAGATGTTATCCTTTTAGAAGAAGGGGATAAGATCTCAGCTGATGCAAGACTTATTGAGTGCAGTGATTTGCAGGTAAACCAGTCCACCTTAACTGGAGAATCCAATCCTGTGAGAAAATTAAGCGAACCCATTTTCCGGGAAGATTTGACGAAAGCGGAGACACCAAACCTTATCTTTGCCGGAACCAATGTATCGGAAGGTAACGGTAAGGCAATTGTTACAGAAATCGGAATGAAAACAGAGTTTGGTAAGATAGCAAACCTCACTCAGAGTATGGAGGCAGACGAGAGCCCCCTTCAGAAAGAGCTTGACAGACTGACAAAGCAGATATCAGTCATTGCGATTAGTTTCGGAATCTTTTTCTTTGTTGCCGCAATCTTTTTTGTAAAACAAAAGGTGGCAGCATCGTTTATATTTGCACTTGGAATGATTGTAGCATTCATACCGGAAGGACTTCTTCCCACTGTTACTTTGGCACTTGCCATGGCAGTACAGCGTATGTCCAAGAGAAATGCGCTGGTTAAAAAGCTTTCATCCGTTGAAACTTTAGGAAGTACTTCTGTAATATGTACAGATAAAACCGGAACCCTGACACAGAATGAGATGACAGTAAGCCATTTATGGCTGGCAGAAAAAGAATATCAGGTAACCGGAGTTGGATATGAACCTAAGGGTGATGTACTGGAAGATAATAAGAAGGTAACGGCAGACAAGAATGCAGATGTTAAACTGCTCCTTTCAGCAGCGACTCTTTGCAGTAATGCCAGACTTCTTCCTCCCAATGAGGAAAATGCCCGTTATACGGTCCTTGGCGACCCTACGGAAGCTTGTCTTGGTGTTGTTGCTAAAAAGGCCGGTATTGATGTGGCAAACTTAAGTACTCTGACTCCAAGGCTCAGAGAACTTCCCTTTGAATCCAGACGTAAGAGGATGACAACTATTCATCAACTGGAAAAGCCCCTGGAAGGAACTTCACGCATTGCCTATACAAAGGGTGCTCCGAAAGAAGTTATGAAATTAAGCCAGTGGATACGTATAAACGGCGAGGCTAAGCCTATGACCGAAGAAATGCGTAACCGTATTATGGAGGCAAATGACAGATATGCGAGAGAAGGACTGCGAGTGCTCGCAGTTGCTTACAGACTGCTTCATAAGGACGATAATCTGCCGAAGGCAATGAGCGCTTATACTCCTGAAATTATCGAGCAGGAGCTGGTCTTTGTGGGACTTGTAGTTATGGCAGACCCTCCAAGACCTGAGGTAGCGGCAGCTGTTGAAGAATGCAGAAGAGCCGGAATCCGTATTATTATGATAACCGGAGACTACGGTCTGACAGCGGAAAGTATTGCAAAGCGTATCGGTATTGTAAAAGGAACCAGCCCCAGAGTAATCTCAGGACTTGAATTGGAACAGCTCTCAGACGATACCTTAAAGCAATATTTAAAAGACGAAGTGATTTTTGCACGTGTTGCACCGGAGCAGAAATTAAGAGTAGTAACCAATCTTCAGGAAATGGGTGAGATTGTAGCAGTAACGGGAGATGGTGTAAATGATTCTCCGGCTCTTAAGAAAGCAGATATCGGTGTTGCCATGGGTATTGCCGGAACCGATGTAGCAAAAGAAGCAGCAGATATGATTCTTACCGATGACAACTTCGCTTCCATTGTTCATGCTATTGAAGAGGGAAGAGCAGTATACAGTAATATCAGAAAGTTCCTTTTATATATTTTAAACTCAAATATGCCGGAGGCTGTACCGTCAGCACTGTTCCTGTTCTCAAGAGGTGCTATACCGCTTCCCTTAACGGTTATGCAGATACTTACCATTGACCTTGGAACAGATATGCTTCCTGCCCTGGGACTTGGAACAGAGCACCCGGAACCTGGAATCATGGATAAGCCGCCAAGAAACTTAAAAGAACCGTTATTAAATAAAAAACTGGTAACCAAAGCCTTCTTATGGTATGGCTTATTAGGCTCTCTTTTCTCTGTGCTATCTTATCTGTTTGTGAATATACAGAATGGATGGCCCCATGTTCCTCTTGCAGGAGGGAATGACCCTGTTTATATCAAGGCGACTACCATGAGTCTTGCAGCAATTGTATTCTGCCAGATCGGTGCGGTATTTAACTGCAGAACAGAGAAGCAATCCGTGTTTAAATCCGGTCTATTTTCTAATAAGAGAGTTAACCTTGGAATTATTGTAGAAGTTATTTTAATTATTTTACTGGTTTATCTGCCGCCCTTACAAAAAGTATTCCATACAGCACCTTTAGGAATTTCGGACTGGCTGATTCTGTGCATATGGCCGCCGATAGTTCTGTTAGTGGAAGAGATAAGAAAAGTCTTTCTGCGCAGAAAAGGGTGAAAATTATTGTAAAGCATAATTTGTATGCGTTGACAGTAAAATCAAGTATTAAAGTTAGTAATAAAAATTTGTAAATAGAGAGGTGAAGGACATGAAAGTTATTGTAGTGGGACTTGGACGAATGGGTACGGGACTGACCTTGAACCTGGTGAAAAAAGGCCATACAGTTACCGTAATTGATTCGAATCCGGAAGCATTTGAAGGCTTGGGGAAGAATTTTAATGGAACAAAAGTTGTGGGTATTGGGTTTGACAAGGATGTTCTTAGCAAGGCGAAAATTGACAAGGTTGATGCTGTAGTGTCCTGTACTGCCAGCGATGAAGCTAATGCTGTAATTGCCAGAATTGCAAGAAACATCTATCATGTTCCAAGAGTTGTAGCAAGACTTTACGATGCCAGAAAAGCAGAAATTTATCACAGAATCGGAATTCAGACCATATCCACCACGACCTGGGGAATTGAAAGGGCTACGGAGTTTATTGTCCATAATCATCTGGATAGTGTATTTGAGATGGGTAACGGCAGCGTGAATATGCTGCGTATTGAAGTTCCCGCCCTGTTAGTCGGTCATCAGGTGAAAGAAATCAGTGCAATCGGCGAGATTCAGGTGGTTTCCATCAATCGAGGCACCAAGACCTTTATGCCGACTTTGGGAACCGTTCTGGAAGCAGAGGATATTTTATATCTTTCTGTCATGGGCAATGCAACCAGTAAACTGAAATCAATGCTTGGTCTTGGCTGAAAGGAGTGAGGAAAGATGAAGATTGTAGTTATAGGCGGAGGACAGGTAGGTTCTTATCTTGCCAATCTTTTATTGTCCAATGGTCATGAAGTAAAAGTAATAGAGCATAGAGAAGGTGTATTTGCTAAACTGGAAAAGGAACTTCCCGGTGAGGTATTAATCTTTGGAAACGGTTCCGATCCTGTCATCTTGGAAAAAGCAGGAATAGAGGATGCAGAAGTGGTAGCGGCAGTTACCGGTGCAGATGAGGTCAATCTGGTAGTTTCTACTCTTGCGAAGATGGAATTTAATGTACCCCGTGTGGTTGCCCGTGTGAACAATCCCAAGAATGCATGGCTTTATAATGGTACTATGGGTGTGGATGTAGGAATAAACCAGGCGGATATTATGGGTCACTTTGTTGTAGATGAGATGGATTTAAAGAGTATGTTTACCTTGTTTAAATTAAATAGAGGAGACTATTCCATTGTTCAGATAAAAGTATCTGCTGAGGCAAAAGCAGCAGAAAAACATGTGAAGGACTTATCCATACCGAAAAAGGCAGTTCTAATTGCAATAAAGAGGGATGATAAAACTATCATACCAAAAGGGGATACTTTGATTCAGGCAGAAGATGAAATCTTACTTTTAACCGATGAAACAAGCAGAAAAGTTCTGAATGAACTTTTTGATTGATAATTTACTTTTTAAATAATATTTAATTGAAAAAACGGCACAGTTGCTTATAATAATACTGTGCCGTTTCGTCTATCCATTGACAAAGACTTCTCGTGGTAGTAAAATCAAGTACAGTTTAATTTATAGTAAACATATATGAATTAGTGAATACAATATTCTATACTATTCAGGAGGATAATCTATGAAAAGAAATTTGATTCAAAGAGCAGCAGTCCGAAGGACAGCAATCCAAAGGACAGCAATCCAAAGGATTGCAGCCCTGTTGTTAAGCTTGCTGCTTCTAATAACTCTGACTGCTTGCGGCAGCAATGGAAATGACACAAAAACAGGAGGAACAGAAGACACTCAGCAAGCTTCCGGAAAAGAGAAAATCGTTAACATCGGAATGACAGATACCTTAACAAGTGTAAATCCTCTGCTAATGGATGCTACGGAGATATTAAAGTATTCCCTGGCCTTTGAATTTCTTCCTTTGGTGGAACTTAACAGTAACCTGGAATTTCAGGGGATGCTGGCCTCCTCCATTACAACGGAGGATAACAGGAATTTCATTGTAAATATTGATAAGAATGCAGTTTGGTCCGATGGAACTCCGGTTACGGCTGATGATGTGGTATTTACCGTATTAAAGCTTGCCAGTCCTAAGCTTGCCAATGCCAGTATGGCCTTGTATGCCTTTGAAGGCGTAGGAGATGACGGCTTTGTTACAGAAGGAGCAACAGAGATAAAAGGTGTAAAGGCAGTTGATGATAAAACCGTTCAATTCACTACAAAATATGATATGGCTCTTACCACTTTTGAAAATACTTATGGCAGATATATTCTGACAATCCCAAAGCACATATTAAAGGATGTACCGGAAGACCAGCTGGCTTCCTATAGCTGGTTCAATGCTCCTACAGTTGTAGACGGACCTTATAAGCTTACAGCGGTTGATTTACAGCATTATGCATCTTATGAAGCTAATGATAAGTATTTTAAGGGTGCACCTAAGATTAATAAATTAAATATTAAGATAGTAACAGCTGCTCAGCTTCTTACAGGACTGCAGTCCGGCGAGATTGATTTTGTGCAGCAGACTACAGGCGGTATTCTGCAGGAAGATTATAAGAGCGTAGAGGGTTTGTCCAATGTAACCGTGAATTATGGTGCTCCGGTTACCAACCAGTCCATCTTCTTTAATACCACTTCCGTTACTGATTCCCGTATCCGTCAGGCTATCCTGTATGGTATTGACCGTAATAAGCTAATAAGCGGATTTATGAATGGCAAAGGAGAAGTGGTAGACGGCTTCCTTTCCAGTGCCAGCCCTTTTTATGATGCATCGGTGGTACCGACAGCATACGACCCTGATAAGGCCAAGGAACTTGTAAAAGAAGCTGAAAATGACGGCTGGGATTCATCAAAAGTTCTACAGTTCTATGTGAACAGCGGTGATACTACCTTTACCCAGGCAGCAGATTATATTACAGCAAGTCTTGCAGATATCGGAATCAAATTGCAGGTCAACACCGTAGATTTGGCTACTCTGATGTCAAAGGCCGGAAGTAAGGATTTTGACCTTATGGCTGTTCAGTATACCTATGCACCAGTTGACCCCTATCCGGATGTTAACTGGCTGCTTTCAGCGGATGGCTGGACCGGTTATGCTAATACTAACATAACGGATGCCCTGGCCGCTACCCAAAAGACGAGTGATGTAAATGAAATTAAGAAACAGTATTTAACCATAGATAATCTTATGCAGAAGGATGTACCCATGATTTCTGCTTATGTTATCAGTGCAATGGGTGCTGTCAATAAAAGATTAACAGGTGCGACTCCTGATGTATATGGTGCCTTTATTAATGTAAACGAATGGGATGTGACAGAATGACACCTTTGTTAGAAGTCAGGAATCTTGAGGTTAGCTTTCGGGAAGGGAAGAATGTATTTACCGGAGTATCGGATGTAAGCTTTCAGGTAGGTGAAGGAGAAATTCTTTGTATCGTAGGAGAATCCGGCTCAGGTAAAAGCATAACAACTCTTTCTGTCATGGGACTTCTTGGGAAGAACGGGGCTGTGGATAAAGGCAGCATCCTGTTTGATGGAGAAGAGCTTTTTGGTAAGAGTGAAAAGGAACTTGATGCTATAAGGGGAAAGAATATAGCAATGATATTTCAGGATGCACTTACCAGTTTAAACCCTGTATTTACAATAGGTAACCAGATGACAGAAGCCATTAGAAGCCATTCTGTGGTTTCTAAAAAGGAGGCAGAGGAAAGGTCAAAATATCTTCTTAAGAAAGTAGGTTTATCCGATACGAAAACACTTCTTAAAAAGTATCCCCATACTTTATCAGGTGGAATGCGGCAAAGGGTCATGATAGCTATGGCCCTGGCCGGTGAGCCGAAACTCTTGATTGCCGATGAACCTACCACTGCTCTGGATGTTACTATTCAGGCTCAGATAATGGAGCTGTTAAAGAAGCTTAACAAAGAACTCTCTATGTCTGTGATTCTTATTACTCATGATATGGGAGTGGTAGCGGAAATGGCTGACAGGGTCATGGTAATGTATGCCGGTGAGGTGGTAGAAGAAGCACATGTGAATCTCCTTTTTTATAACCCCGGACACCCTTATACCAAGGCTCTTCTTCGTTCTATTCCGGGAACCGGAAGTGAAGAAGAGAAACTAATTCCCATAGATGGGGCGGTTCCGGAGGATTATGATAAGATTGAAGGCTGCCGTTTCGCTAACCGTTGTGCTTTTGCTGCGGAAGAATGTAAATTGTCCCAAAGGCTTAGAGAAGCAGCGGAAAGAGAGCATTATATCCGGTGCTGCCGGTATGATAAAATATAACCGGATAGATAGAAATACCAGAGCAGCATAGAAACTACCAGGGTTGTAATCGGGATGGTACCCCTTTTACAATAAGAATATATCAGATAAACGGGAGGAAGAGGCAGATGGGATTACAGGAACAACCCCTTATTAAGGTTGCCGGCTTAAAGAAGTATTATCCTGTCAGAGGAGGAATTATTCCCCATACGATAGATTCTCTAAAAGCTGTGGATGGGGTTGATTTTTTAATATATGAAGGAGAAACTCTCGGTCTGGTAGGAGAATCAGGCTGCGGCAAATCCACTATTGGCAGGCAGCTGGCCGCCCTGGAGAAGCCTACGGACGGAAAAGTATATTATAAAGAGATGGATATAACATCCGGAAAAACTGCTTTGCCAAAGGAACTTCGCAGAGAGGTTCAGATGGTATTTCAGGACCCGTATTCCTCCTTAAATCCAAGAAAAAGCGTCGGAGATATTCTGGCAGCTCCTATGTTATACCATAAATTGGCCACCAGAGCGGAACTTGACAGTAAAATAAGCAAGCTGCTGGATATGGTCGGATTGTCTGTTAACGCAAGATATAAATATCCTTTGGAATTCTCGGGAGGACAAAGACAGCGAATTGGTATTGCAAGGGCATTGTCGCTGAATCCCAGACTGATTATATGCGATGAACCGGTAAGTGCATTGGATGTATCCATCCAGGCACAAGTACTTAATCTCTTAAAAGACCTGCAAAAGGAACTTAAGCTTACTTATCTCTTTATCGGTCATGGGCTTGAAGCGGTAAAATATGTGAGCAGCCGGATAGCAGTTATGTATTTAGGAAGAATTGTTGAGATAGCAGATGCAAAGGAATTGTTTTTAAATCCCATACACCCATATACAAAAGCCCTGGTCAGCGCGGCGCCAATACCTGGCCCGGAGGTAAGAGACAGAGAAAGGCTTGTATTAAAAGGGGAAATTCCTTCTTTAAACCGTGTCCCTTCCGGCTGCCATTTCCATCCAAGGTGTCCCTTTGCCAGGGAAGAGTGCAGCTTAAAAGACCCGGTGCTTCTTGCAGTACCTGAAAACAGCAGCCACCTTGCGGCCTGTCCCGTTTTGATGGAAGGAGAGGAGGTTAAGGATGTTTAAATATATTTTAAAAAGACTTCTCATTGCTGTTCCGGTTTTATTGGGCATTACGGTAATTGATTTCTTTCTGATGAGTCTTGCCGGAAATCCGCTGCAGATGCTGCAGGGGGCAAGAATATCTCAGGAAGCCGTAGAAATAAAGCGGGTTGCACTGGGACTTGACCGGCCTGTGTACATTCAGTATTTTATGTGGCTGAAACAATTACTTCATGGGAATCTGGGAGAATCCATGAAAAATTATCAGCCGGTAGCAGGGATGATAAAGGCTTATATTGGGCCAACCCTTTTACTGATGGGTACCTCTCTGATAGTAAGCATGATTATTGCAATACCGGCAGGAATTTACAGCGCGGTAAAGCAGTATTCAGCAGGAGATTATACCGTCGTGACCCTTTCCTTTCTTGGAAGCAGCGTACCGGGATTCTTTCTGGCATTGATTTTAATATATGTCTTCACCATTAAGCTTAAGGTGTTGCCTTCCAGCGGAATGACTACCCTGGGAAGCGAGAGCGGTGCCTGGGATGTAATAAAGCATATGATTATGCCGGTGATTGTGCTGGCTGCTTCTATGGCAGGTAACAATATCCGTTACATCAGAAGCTCTATGTTAGAGATTCTGGATAAAGAATATTTAAGAACTGCAAAAGCCAAGGGGATCGGCAGGTTCAAAGTAATTAATAAGCATGGGCTGCGCAATGCACTGCTGCCTGTTATAACGGTCTTGGGGATGGAAATTCCCGTACTTTTTGGAGGAGCTATCATTATCGAGCAGGTATTTAGCTGGCCGGGGCTTGGGCTCATGACTATGAGTGCAATTATAAACAGAGATTATCCGGTAATTATGGGAGTTTGCCTGATATCAGCACTGGTCGTTCTGGCGGCCAATCTGCTTACAGATATTCTCTATGCCCTTGCAGATCCGACTATTCAATATAAATAGATATATAATCTCTGTGTGAAAGAGGAACGGAATGAAGAGAAAGAAAACTGATAACAGTGGGAAAAAAGCAATTCGCGGAAGGGTTCTGAGGCGATTTTTCAGACACAGGCTTGCGGCAGCAGGCTTAGTATTTATTGTTGCGGCTGTTCTTTTTGCTGTGTTTGCACCCCTTCTGGCACCTTTTAACCCCAACAAGGTGGTAGGAGATTTCGGAGCACCGCCCACAAAGTCCTTTCTTCTTGGAACGGACCAGGTCGGAAGGGATGTCTTCAGCAGATTATTATATGGCATGAGAATCTCCCTTTTTGTTGGCGTAGCCGCAACTTTGCTTTCAACAGTAATTGGTGTCGTGCTTGGTTTATTATCCGGGTATTTTGGCGGAGTTTTGGATATGATAATTATGCGTTTTACCGATATGGTCATGTCTTTTCCCTACATACTTTTAGTGTTGGTAGCAGCGGCAATCTTTAAACCGGGACTCAATACCATTGTTTTGATTCTGGGATTTGTAGACTGGCCGGGAGTAGCAAGACTTGTCAGGGGAAATGTTCTCTCTATCAGGGAGAAACCCTATATTCAGGCGGATATGGTAGCAGGAATGCCAAAATGGTATATACTGTTTTCAGAGATACTTCCTAATACCATAGCACCCATATTGGTATATGGGACCTCTGTTATTGCAATCTCCATGCTGGATGAAGCCGCTCTGAGCTTTTTGGGAATGGGTATTCAGCCCCCGACCGCAAGCCTTGGCAATATGCTTAACGGGGCGCAGTCTCTCTCCATACTTACCTCAAAGCCATGGCTGTGGCTGCCACCGGGTATTGTAATAATACTTCTGGTTATCAGCATCAACTTTGTAGGGGATGCATTAAGAGATGCCTTTGATCCATCCGGCAAATAATACATTATTGGATTCAGGAATATTAAACCGAAAATTTAATATTCACGAAAGGGATTAAGATGAAAAATCGATTAAGTTATCAGACATCAGAATATGACTGCGGACCGACTACTCTTTTAAATGCCATGCGGTTTTTATTTGAAAGGGAAGAAATTGTACCGGACATTTTAAAGGCTATCTCTTTATATACCCTGGATGAATATAACAGTGAGGGAGAATCCGGTAAAAGCGGGACTTCCCGTATGGCAATGATGTATCTGTCAAAATGGTTTAACCAGTTTGGGGAAACCAAGCGTTTTCCCATCTACACGGAGATGCTTCTGGATGACCAGGTATGGATAAAGCAAAACAGCGGAATAGCAGGCTGCCTTCAGCAGGGCGGAGTTGTAATTATCAGATGCTGGCTGGATGGCTATCAGCATTATATATTACTAACGGGCATAGAAGGAGAATATATCTGTCTTTTTGACCCCTATGATTATGAAAAACCTATAGACGGAGTTGATGTTATAAAGGTTGATGACCAGCCAAAGAAGATGAACCGGAAAGTCAAGATGGACATTTTTAATGAGGAAAGTACTAAAACTTATGCATTTGGCAAGGTGGAAAACAGAGAAGCTATGCTTTTATATAATAGTAAGATAAGAAAGACCCCTGAGAAATCAATCGAATATTTTATATAAATGAGCAACATTTGCGCATTAATTATGCTGCCCACTTGAAAAGACACCCACTTTTTACTATAATAGTTGTAAATTATTAGTATAGGAGAAGACAATGGGGAAGATAAAAACAAGTGTGGCAGCATTATTTTGTGTTACTCTTTTAAGCCTGCTAGCGGGCTGCAGCAACGGACAAAATAAGGGAACGACGATACCGGATACCAATGTCATAACTGAGGAGGGACCTTCGGCAAGCACTACAGCGGAACCTACGGCGGTGGATTCCATTAATAAAGAATATTTGGACACTTCAAAATCCATAGAACAGAGAGTAGAAATATTACTGAATCAGATGACTCTGGAGGAAAAAGCCGGGCAGATGCTTCAAGCGGAGAGAAACACCGTAAAAGAGAGCGAAGTTACAAAACTGGCGCTTGGCTCTGTTCTTAGCGGAGGAGGCTCCTATCCCGGAGATAATACTCTGTCCGACTGGAATAATTTGATACATAATTTACAGGAAGCGGCAATGAAGTCAAGACTTGGAATACCGCTTTTATACGGAATAGATGCGGTACACGGACAGAATCTGTTAAAAGGAGCAGTCGTTTACCCTCATAATATTGGATTGGGCGCAGCAAATGATGCGGACCTTATGTACAAGATGGGAGCTGCCGTTGCAGAAGAAATGAAACTGACAGGAACTCTATGGAATTTTGCCCCCTGCGTGGCTGTCAGCCAGGATCCCAGATGGGGCAGGACCTATGAGAGCTTTTCTTCTGACCCTGAGATCGTAACAACCTTGTCCTCTGCCTATTTAAAAGGTCTGCAGGCTCACGGAGTAGTCGGTACTGCCAAACATTACGTAGGAGATGGCGGAACCAGTTATGGCAGCGGTGTTATAAACGGCATCTTAGACCGTGGTGACACGGTAGTTTCAGAGAAAGAGCTTCGAAAGACCCACCTTGCTCCATACAAAGAACTGATAAAGGACGGAGCCAAAATTGTAATGGCTTCCTTTAGTTCTTATAAAGGAACTAAAATGCATGAGAATAAATACTTGCTGACAGATGTTTTAAAGGATGAATTAGGGTTTAAAGGTTTTGTAGTATCAGATTGGGAGGCGGTTAAGGATTTGGAAGGGGAGTCCTTTGAAGCAAATATTGCATTTGCAATTAACGCAGGTGTGGATATGCTTATGGAACCTTTCAATTATGATGAAGCTATAAAAGACATTATCGCAAATGTAAATAAAGGTACAATTGCTATGGCGAGAATTGATGATGCCGTTAGAAGGATACTGAAAGTAAAACTTGAGATGGGGTTATTTGAGGATCCTTATATGGAAAAGCTTAACCACGAAGTAACTGACCTTGGAAGTGATGAATACAGGGATCTGGCAAAGCAACTGGTTGAAAAGTCTCTTGTTCTTCTAAAGAATGATAAAAAGACTCTTCCTTTAAAGAAAGGCTCCACAATCTTTGTTACTGGCCCTGCGGCAGATGATATGGGAGTACAATGCGGTGGCTGGATGACTGCCTGGCAGGGATTCTCCGATACGGATGGTAAGAGGGCAGCAGAAGGATTGACCATATTGGAAGGTTTGAAAGCATATGCAGCCCAGTATGGACTTACCATCGTCACAGATAAAGATAAAGCGTCACAAGCGGATGCCGTCATACTTGCAGTAGGGGAAATGCCTTATGCGGAATATGAAGGCGATACGAAGGATTTGTCCATAACCGGAAAGAAAGGATTGGCTGGCAACAAGGAGGCTATAGAATTAGCAAAGAGTCTTGGAAAGCCTACGGTAGCTCTTGTTGTAGCAGGAAGAAATGTGCTGATATCTGATTATATGAAGAACTGGGATAGTATCGTTATGTGTTATCTGCCGGGCACACAAGGAGATGGAATTGCCTCTGTATTAACAGGAGAAACACCTTTTACCGGGAAGCTTGCGATGCCCTATTATAAGCACACCAAGGATATTGGCAGTAAAAATCCTGATTTATTGTATCCTTTGGGATACGGGCTGACATATTAGCATAATATTTGTTGCGGTTCAGATTTGTTGAAATATAAGGTTTTTGGGGATGGACGATGGCAGGTGATTCATTCATACATTTTCTAGTTCAGTATTTCGAATTCCACTAAAATGACAACAGTTATTCCTGGCAGGTTAAATTGCGCCAAACTCGCTTTTTATCTTTGGGTTATGTAACACTGTGCGCTCAAACATGGCGTAATTTAACCTAGTCATAACCGCTGTCATTTAAGTGTTATACGAAATCCCTCAATAGAAAATGCATGAGCGGAATCACCTGCCATCTGTGTATCGCCATAGATTTTTTTGTGTTCAATTGAAAGACAGAACAGTATAAATATTTAACATTATTTTGAAGAAGTACTTGATTTTTACATCGATTTATGTTACTATAGCAATAGTTAATAAAACATCCCCAGAGCCGATTCTCAAAACATTTGTTTAGAGGTTAATCGGCTCTCTTTTTGTTATTTTATATAAAACAAATTTATTTTTTATGAATGATTCAAATGATGCCTCAACTTCAATGAGGATATAGTTTTAGTCGTTTACACACAACTAAGAAGGATAAAGAAAAGAAAGGTCAAAGGGTGTTATAATGGATATCACTGTAATAGGCTGCGGCAGATGGGGCTCTTTTATTGCCTGGTATTTGGATAAAATAGGACAAACAGTAACCTTGTACGGCAGGAGTTCTTCTAAACATATGCAGGAGTTTTACAATAGCAGAAGCAATGGTCTTCTAACATTGCCGGATAGTGTTTCCCTGACAGGCAATTTGGATTCAGCTGCCTTTTCACAGGTTATTGTTATTTCAGTTAATTCTCAGGGATTAAGACCTTTAATGGAAGAGTTAAAGGGATATTCTCTTAAGAACAAGACAATCGTTTTATGTATGAAAGGTATTGAGATAGGAAGCGGAAAGCGTCTTTCAGAGATTGCAGGAGAAAATCTGGATTCCTCTAATTCTGTGGCGGTCTGGCTTGGGCCGGGACATGTACAGGAATACTTAAATAGTATACCCAATTGCATGGTTATTGACAGTGAAGACGATGCTGTAAAGGAAAGATTGGTAAAAGAATTTTCCGGTGAGCTGATTCGGTTTTATTATGGATGTGACCTGATTGGGAATGAAGTTGGGGCAGCGGCTAAGAACGTAATAGGTATTGCTGCCGGCATGTTAGATGGCTTGAACCTGACTACTTTAAAGGGAGCTTTAATGTCCAGAGGAACGAGGGAAATTGCAAGACTCATAAAGGCGATGGGAGGCAGTGAGTTATCAGCTTACGGACTATGTCATTTGGGAGATTATCAGGCTACGGTATTTTCAGAATTCAGCCATAACCGAAAGTTTGGGGAATGTTTTGTAAAAGGTAAAAACTATGGTGAGTTGGCAGAAGGATACTATACGGTTAAAGCGTTGACAGAACTTGGAGGACGTTATCAGGTTGAGCTTCCTATCTGCCAGGCAGTATACGAAATTCTGTATCAAAAGAAGGATATCCAGACCATACTGGAGCAATTATTTGCAAGAAACCTGAAGAATGAATTTTAAACAACAAAAATCAGTCCACAGAAGAATGGATTTTGAACGACAAAAACCAGTCCACAAAAGTATTTCTATGTAACAAAATGTCCACGCAATACATAGTATGTAGATGTACTGTTCATATTGGAGGATTGGTGAATGCATGTATTATCTACGCTTTTATTTGTAATTTCTGTAAACATCGATAGTTTTGTCGTAGGCTTATCCTATGGGATGAGAAAAGTAAAAATAGGATTGGTGAGTAATCTTATAATTGGTCTCATAACTTTGGCAGGAACAATTCTATCTATGCTGGCCGGTAAAATTATCTTTCATTCTATATCTGAGAATGTATCGAATTTTATAGGAAGTATCATGTTAATCCTAATAGGAAGCTGGACTTTGATTAAACCCTTATTAAAGAATTTACATTCCGGTGAAATATTAGAGAATCCTGAAAAAGCAGATATAGATAATTCGTCCAGTATTGATGCAAAAGAATCAATTGCCCTTGCTTTTGCCCTGACGATTAATAATGTTGGAATAGGTATAAGTGCAAGTATTACCGGGCTTAATGTGGTTTTGACCTCGGCATTAACATTTGTGTTTAGCATGCTGACAATTATCCTTGGATATGTTTTAGGATCTTATTTTTTGCCCCAGGCATTCAATAAGAGAGCAACAATAATATCAGGATTGATTATTATAGCGTTAGGAATATATGAAATTCTTATCTAAGGAAGAGTTTTGAGAAATACATCTCCGCCTGACTGATACCATGTTCAGTCAAGCGGAATTATAAGGGTGATTCACATAGAGCAGAAAAAAGATGTCTTTAGATATTAAAATTACCGATTTCCTTTTTAAGTGTCAGGCCGCTGGTGTCGGCTGTTGATATAAGATTTACAACATCTGTGGATTTATTGTTTACATCCGCAACCTTTGCAGCAATATCACTTGTTCCGGAAGCACCTTCGGAGGCTGCAAGAGATATCTGGTTTACTGCCAGTAAAACATTATGAATAGAAGCTAAGAGCTCCTCGGCAGTGGCGCTGAAATCTGTTATGATATTGTCCATATAGACAGAGTCATCATTGTAGTCGTTGGCGATTAGAAGGAAGTTATCCATACTGTTCCTTATGTCACCTGAAACAAAATCAAGCAGGCTGTTTGCACTGCCTGAGAGATCATTTACAGCTTCTGTTACTTTTGAGGTTATACCCTGTATCTGCTCGACCATAGATTTGGATTGTTCAGCTAAATTTCTGATCTCATCAGCTACCACAGAGAATCCTTTTCCGGCTTCTCCTGCTCTGGCAGCTTCAATGGCAGCATTTAGAGCTAAGAGATTGGTCTGAGAGGTAATATTCATGATAGAGTGGGATAATATATCAATCTGCTCAACAATCTTTGCCTGCTCTACGGCAGCTTTTAAACTGCTGCTGATTTCAAGAGATATCTGTGATATCATCTGCTGAGATTTATTGGCAGTTTCCTTTGTATTAGCGGCACGCTTATTTATTTCAATAACTTTCATGCTGCCTTCCTGAGACTTTTCGGCTATATTTCTGGCGGCTGCTTCGATTTCAATAGAGGCAGAATTCAGCTCTTCGGAGGAAGCGGCAGTTTCTTCCATTCCGGCAGCCAGTTCCTGTGTGGTTGCAGATATTTCAAGTAAATTGCTGTTAAGAGTTTTCATATTTTCATTTGCCTTAGCTACGGAAAGGATAATATCATCAGCTTCCCTTTTGGTACTTAAAAGGAGTGCCCCCACAGAATGTTTCATGGATTCCAAATCCACTGACAGAAGACCAAAGTCGTCTTCTCTATTTTGAAGACCTTCTGGCAGAGGCGTGCGAAAATCCCCTTTTGCAAGCTGCCCTAAATAGTTACTGATAGAGCGGAAACTTCCGTTGATTCGCTTAATGATGCTAAAGCAGCAAAAGAGTGAGAAGAGTACGGTAATACTAATGATGATAACATCGTTGAGCATGGTCTGTTTAACTTTCTTTTCCTGTTGAAGAGAAAGCTGTTTGATGGCCGCATCAATGTAATCCGTATAATTTCCGGTACCGATTACCCAGGAAAAGGGTTCGAATGCCTGGCTGTAACTTCGTTTAGGCATGGGTTCTGTTTCATTGGCCTTTGGAAACCAGTAATCGGTAAATCCGCCGCCGTCTTTACCTGTCTGAATAATTGCCTTAATAAATTCAAATCCTTTCTTATCCACACTGCTTAACCTGTTGGTACCTTCTGTTTTGCTGCCAAGGAGTACAACATTGGTTCCGTCATAGGTATCTGCCCAAAAGTAGTTGTTATCCCCATAGGTCATATTTCTCAACAGATCAGCACCTATAGTCTTTGCTTCCTCCAAGGTATATTCACCTTTCTGATACTTGGAATAGACTTGATTTAGCATGGAGATTGCAGTTTGTACCTGTTCTTTTATGTTGTTATCATAGTCCGCACGAATACCCGTTTCTTGAACTTTGAGATCGTTTTTCAAAGTTTGCTGCTGATTAATCAGTGATATTCCACCGATTAAAATTGTAGCAATTACCAAAACTGCTGAAAGTAATGCTATTTGTGTTTTTACTTTTAAGTTTCTTAGTTTCATCTATGAGACCTCCCAATTAGTAAAATATAGAAATTAAATTAGCTGTATTGTAACTCCTTTACATTAAAATTACAATATAATATAAATATCGACAATTTTCTTTAAACTGGATAGGTCAAAAAAAGAAAAACTGGAGATTGATAACATACCAGTTTTCATTTAAGATAGTCCTAATGAAAATTATACAATCGGAGGAAAGTTAAAATGCAGAAAAGAGTCGCAGCAATTCATGATATATCCTGTTTCGGAAGGTGTTCACTTACCGTTGCACTGCCAATTCTTTCGGCAGCAGGGATAGCCACCAGCATTATCCCTACGGCTGTATTGTCCACTCATACGGGAGGATTTGAAGGTTTTACTTTTAGAGATCTGACAGAGGATATTATACCGGTGGCCCGGCATTGGGAAACTCTTGGGCTGCAGTTTGAAGCAATTTATACCGGGTACCTTGGCTCCTATGCGCAGCTTAATATGGTGTCGGAGATATTCGATATGTTCCGAGAGGCCGATACTTTGATTCTTGTTGACCCTGTGATGGGAGATAACGGCAGGCTTTATAAGGCATTTGATGAGAGTTTTCCAAAGGGAATGATGGAGTTATGCAAAAGGGCGGATGTTATTGTGCCCAATATTACCGAGGCGGCTCTTTTACTGGGCGAAGAATATAAGGAAGGACCATATACGCGTGAATATATAGAAGGGTTATTAAGCAGGCTATCCCTTTCCCTTGCAGGGGTTAAAAAGATTGTTTTGACCGGAGTATATATGGAAGAAGGACAGATGGGGGCATCGGCTTATGACTGCAGTACAAAGATTACAGATTACTATTTTAGAGAAAAGATTCCAGGAATGTATCATGGCACCGGTGATGTATTTTCCAGTGTACTGCTCTCAGGCCTTCTGAATGATCAATCCATGGGACAAGCCTTAAAGCTGGCAGTTGATTTTACAACAGATTCTATCCGGAGAACATATAATGATAAAACGGATACCAGGTATGGAGTTAATTTTGAACAAGGCCTTAGGGAATTGGGAAATCTTTTCTAAGATAGTATCAATTACTGAAATAAGTTATGTATAAATACATTCTCTCATAAATTATAGAAAGCGTATAAAGGTGAGCAGAATGTATGAAGCAGGAAGGATACATTATTCTTATAAATGATACGGATTATGATTGGATAATGGCTCGCAGCCTAAGGTACCGGATGAAGCAGCTCTGTTTCCCGGAGTGTATCGGAAAACAGTCAGAAGCGGTTGCTTACATGGAATGGGAGGATACGATAGATTCCTGTGAAGAGAGCCTGACAGCCGCCATATGTTATGAACTCTCAGGGACGGGGAGCTCTTTTATGCTTCTGGCATATGAAAAAGGTTTTGAAAAGGATATACAGGTTTATTTTGAAAATCTGTGTGCCAGGGGAATGAAAGATAGAGAAGCGGTTTCTCTTGGATGGGTGAACGGAGGAACTTTACGTCTTATTCTCTCAAAACCGGAGGAGGGAGAACTTCACAGACTGGAAATTGAATCGGATTATTCCGAGAGCATACATAACAATAAGGATTATTTGAAGGAAAGCATTACAGCGGAAGATAAAATCTATAATGAAGTAATTACCGGTATGGAAGACAGAGATGGAATCAGAAAAAGTTCTGTGGTTTGGATGGGACATTTTATCTCAATTGGCAGCATCGACAATCTCTGTCTTAATAATGATTGTTACTGGGAGGAATGTGAAATTTCCTTAAAGAGGTATACCGGAAGTGTACTTAAGTGTACCTTGACTTTAATAATTGGAGGAGAATTACTGAAGGAGAGCATAATAGAAGATATATACCTTAATGCGGGGGAAGAGAGGCACCTTGTCATACCTATAAAGAAGCAGGTCTCTCTGGTTCTGGCAGGTACAGTCTCAAATTTAGATGGGCTGGATACCAGAATAGATATTACGCTGACAGGTGTATGCGGAGACAGTAAGCAGGTTGATTGATAATATTCTTTATGGTAGTAGTTTGAAAAATCAAGATTTTTCAAACGCATTTTTGTGAGAAAGGCATGGTTATTATGCAGGATAATAGAAATGTAATGCCTATGTTAGCCGCCTCCAAACTGGCGTATCATATTAAGGATGGCAAACTGCCAGCCAGCTGCCGCTTCAGGATTGATGAATGGATTGGGGGAGTACCTTATAACTGGTACCACACGGCAGGTTTTACAAAAGAAGTCTATACCTTTACTGCCGGTATTGACAACATACATGCGGGGTTAATGGGAATATCAAGGGATAAACTTATCATTGCTATAAGGGGAACTGACGGAGATGACACCTTAGAAGGAAATATCCTGGACTGGCTGAATAATTTTCTTGCCATACAGATACCCTTTTCTTATGGACAGGGCAATGTACATGAAGGCTTTTACCGGGCGGCTGAAAGTTTGCAGAAAGAGATGATACCAAAAGCGGAGGAATTATACAGTCAACTGGCACTCCGCTATGAATCGCCGGAGATAATCCTTACCGGTCATAGTAAAGGGGGAGCAGTTGCCAATATTATGGGAGCAATGCTGTCGGAAATCCATAACAGAAAATATAAAAATAATATTACCCTCTGTACTTTTGGAGCTCCAAGAGCAGGCGATGAGAAATTCTCTGATACCTATGGTACACTTACCAATTACCGGTATGAGGCATTCTTGGATATTGTTTGCCACTTGCCCTTAACCTTTCAGGAAATGTCTCTGCTTAAACGTTTGGGACCGGTGCAGGAGTTATTTGCAGAATGCTTTCGGCTAATGCCTTACAAGCCGGTGGGAGAAGAAATCTGCATTTATAATAGCATAAATAATTTTGGAAAATACCCTCCGGACGACGCAAATTCTTCTGGTGAGACATTAAATTCCTTGTGCGCTATTGAACAGGTGGTGCGGTATGGGGCTTTCCAGGTTTTTGCGGGATGCCATGAAAAGGATTACTATCTGCTTGACAAATCCATTCAGTTCCATTAAAGTATTCTTTAAGAATACTCCCGGCTATTTTTAATTTGCCTGTGAATATAGAAGTTTATCTTTCGGTGTATAAAATGCAGTTTAACGGCGATATGCCGGATGCATGTGATACATCGAAATTTTTATTGAAGGATAGTCCTTCAATTAGAAAAATAAAGAAAACTTTAGTAAAAAACGTAAGAAAGGATTTACTGAAAATGAAAACTTCTACCGTAAAAGGTACCAATGACTATTTGCCCAAGGAAGCAGCCCTAAGAGACTTTTTAATGGAGGAGATACTTAGAACATACCAATCCTGCGGCTTTCAAAGAATAATGACGCCGGTTATCGAAGATATTGAGAATCTGGATAAGAGCGAAGGCGGAGAAAACCTGAATCTGATCTTTAAAGTGCTTAAGAGGGGAGATAAGCTGGAAAAAGCCCTGGAAGCAAAGGACGAGAAAGAACTTTGCGACATGGGTCTTCGCTATGATCTGACACTTCCACTTAGCAGATATTATGCCAATAATAAGGAGAAGCTGCTTTCTCCCTTTAAATGTATCCAAATCGACAGAGTATATCGTGCAGAACGCCCTCAAAAAGGCCGTTTAAGAGAATTCTATCAATGTGACATTGATATTATCGGAACTTCTTCCCTGACTGCTGAAGTGGAACTGATTACAACCACAGCACAGGCTCTAAAGAATATCGGAGTCGGTGAATTTAAAGTTAAGATTAACAATAGAAAGTTATTAAAAGCAATTCTCATGACTACGGGCTTTCAGCCGGAAGAGTTAGACAGTGTCTGCATATCCATTGATAAACTGGATAAAGTCGGCCTGGAAGGCGTAAAAGAAGAGTTAACTGCCAAAGGCTTTAAAGCAGAAAGTATTAATAAATTGTCAGAAGTATTATCGACGAAGCCTTTTACCTTAGAAGAGGCAGAAAGACTTTGTCCCGAGGAAGAAAGTGTAAAGGAAATACGTTTTATTCTGGATTCAGTAAAAGCCTTAAACAGTGAATTCGACGTAGAATATGATATTACCCTTATCAGAGGCCAGGGCTACTATACCGGCACAGTATTTGAGGTTGAGAGCACCAAATTCAGAGGTGCCATAGCCGGAGGCGGAAGATACGATAATTTGATTGGTAAGTTCTTAAATGAGTCTGTTCCGGCTGTAGGCTTTTCCATTGGTTTTGAGAGAATATTTGGCATACTCACCGATATAGGATTCCAGATACCGGATAGGATGAAGCAGATTGCAGTGCTCTATGAAGAGAAAGATTTTATCCCTGCTATGGAGTATGCGAGAGAAATTCGCGGTAAATTTAATGTTGCCATGTATGTGAAACCAAAGAAGAC
>JAEXGM010000281.1 GCA_023450835.1 Bacillota bacterium
GCGTGCTGGTTGATAAGGCGGATTTCTCCTTCTCTGCCGTTGCTTAAGCGTACACGGTTGCCAACATAGGCCTGTACTATCTTTTCCAAAAAGAGAAGTATGTAAGTGGGGTCGTATTTCTGGAGGCCTTCCGATTCAAATACGGAGATTGCTTCAAAAGGACTAAGAGCCGGGCGGTATACTCTGGAGGAAGTCATTGCATCATATACGTCCAAAATTCCGATTATCTTGGCAAAAGGCTCAATCTGATCTCCTTTTGTTCTGTAGGGATATCCGCTGCCGTCGCATCTTTCGTGGTGCATCAGGGCAACATTTGCAATTCTTGGGTCCAGACCTTTGTTTTTTAGAATATTATAGCCTTGAATAGTATGAGTTTTAATGGTCACATAGTCACTGGGAGTCAGCTTTTCCTGCTTGTTGATTAATTCGCCGGGAAGGGAGAGCTTGCCAATGTCATGAAGCAGGCCTGCCAGTGCAAGAATTTCCAGTTCGCTTTTAGGAAGTTTAAGCCATTGTCCGAATACGGTAGCCAATAGAGATACATTCATACAATGTACATAAGTAATATCATCGTATTCTCTCATGCAATGAAGCATATCAAATACATGTAATCCGTTACGGCTTTTGTGCATCAGGTCGGAGGTATGCTCCAAAAGACTATCCACGTTGATGGGTTCGTTCCTGTCTGTCAGTTTATTTAATTCATTCTTAAAAGAATCTACTTTTTTCGTAAAGGCAGAGTGGAATTCTTTGAATTCTGCACTTTCACGTACTTTTTCCGAATAACTGGATTCTTTCACCGGTATCTGGGGCTCATTTGCTTCAAGAACAATGTTGAATTCGTTTACAGAATTAAATTTCAGCCTTGTAATTATCCTGTCAGTTAACTCTACACCTTTGGATATTACTAACTGATTGGATGAATTATAAACATCATCTGCTACAACTAAACCGGGCTTTGCCTGCCTTATGGATATCCTTTGTTTACTCACACTAATACGCTCCTATCCGCGTCTTTATCCGGCGCATATGGTTGCAGATGTTAAGGCATCTGTCAATTCCAATATATAGCTTTAGTATAGAAAAAACACAGAAAGTTGTCAATAAAAAAATGCTTGACAAAGGGCGTCTAATACTATATTCTCATTTACGTAACATAAAATTTTATAAATTATTTCTCTTATTCAGAGTGACGGAGAGTAAAGGCTCTATGAAGTCACGGCAACCCCCTTTGCGGAAGGTGCCAACCTGAGCGAGTAATCGAACAATAAGAGGATTTGATGTATTTTTCAAGTCCACTTAGCAGGACTTTTTTTATTGCATAAAATAATCCTTGCAAAGGTTTTGCACAAGAGATATAACGGACGTGCGCTGCAGACTGTTTGCGGTCTGTCAGGCACAGACAGGAGATAGGTTGAAAAAATAAAAGACAGGTTTTTCAACTACGAATTAGCGAATATTCAATCGAAGATTGGATATTCAGGAAAGAGGTTAAGATGAACAAATTATTATTTACTTCAGAATCTGTTACTGAGGGGCATCCCGATAAAATTTGTGATCAGGTATCGGATGCGGTATTAGATGCTATGTTAGAGCAGGACCCTATGAGCCGCGTTGCCTGCGAAACAGCAATTACTACAGGACTTGTACTGGTAATGGGCGAGATTACCACAAAGGGCTATGTAGACATTCAGAAAATAGTACGTGACACTATCCGTGAGATTGGCTATGACAGGTCTGAGTATGGATTTGATGCAAATACCTGCGGAGTTATGGTCGCTCTGGATGAACAGTCCCCGGATATTGCCATGGGTGTTAATAAGGCACTGGAAGCCAAAGAACACACCATGTCCGAAGATGAGATAGAAGCAATCGGTGCGGGAGACCAGGGTATGATGTTTGGCTTTGCCAGCAATGAGACAGAAGAGTACCTTCCTTATCCCATATCTTTGGCTCACAAATTAACAAGACAGCTTACCAAAGTTCGTAAAGACGGCACACTGCCTTATTTAAGACCCGATGGAAAATCCCAGGTTACCGTAGAATACAATGAAGAAGGAAAGCCCATACATCTGAATGCAGTAGTGCTTTCTACACAGCACGATCCTGATGTAACACAGGAACAAATACATGCAGACATCAAAAAGTATGTTTTTGATGAAGTCCTCCCCACAGAACTCTTAGATGAAAAGACAAAGTTCTTCATTAATCCTACCGGCCGTTTCGTAATCGGCGGACCCAACGGAGACAGCGGTCTTACAGGACGTAAGATAATTGTTGATACCTACGGCGGATATGCACGTCACGGCGGCGGTGCTTTCTCCGGAAAGGATTGCACAAAGGTAGACCGTTCAGCAGCTTATGCAGCCCGTTATGTAGCAAAGAACATTGTTGCGGCAGGTCTTGCAGAAAAATGCGAAATCCAGTTATCCTATGCAATCGGTGTTGCACAGCCTACTTCTATCATGGTGGATACCTTCGGAACCAGCAGCTTAAGCGCTGAAGAAATAGTAGAAATTATCAGAGAGAACTTTGATCTTCGTCCCGCAGGCATTATCAAAATGCTTGACCTCAGACGCCCTATTTATAAGCAGACAGCAGCTTACGGACACTTTGGCAGAAATGACCTTGATTTACCTTGGGAAAAGACAGATAAAGTGGAATTACTGAAGAAATATTTATAATGAATAAAACAGGAGGCACTAAGCTGTTAGGCTTAAGTGGTCTCCTGTTCTATTTTTCTCCTGGGATATTATTTGGGAGGATATGCTTTCTTTTGGTCTGTCCGGTTTAGCAGATAGTCCGTACTTGTATTATGAAAATCGGCAAGCTTAATTAATATTTGAGTAGGGATGTCGACCTCACCACGTTCATAATTACTGTAAATCCGCTGGCTGCAAGTTAAATACTCAGCCATCTGCTTTTGTGTTAAATCTTTATCTACTCTTAAATTTCTTATTCTTTCATACATAATAACCACCTCATTCATATTATATCTTAGCGGTTAATTCGCTATTTACCTTTAGCGATAATATCGCTAAAATGAAACTGATTTAATCTAAAATATATTTAAACAGGAAAGTGCAAGGATTAAATCAATATAATCAAATGAAAGGGGCCATGATATGAAATCTATACTAGAAGAGCTTTACCATGAAAAATTCTATAAAAATAATTTACCTTATGGGAGGGATACTTCGCAGAGCAGGCAGAGTATTCAGACAGGAGAAATTATAAAACAGTTCAGGCAGAAAATGACGGAGGACGAATTTAAATCCCTCAATAAATTATTAGAAATAATAAATGAAGAAAATGCACTTGAAATTTCGGATACATTTAGATCAGGATTTAGATATGGAGCTTTGATTATGATGGAGATCTTGAAGGATGCAGAGAATTAGATGCAGTTATTCTTTGGTATGTTAGTTTATATTGGTACATATTATATGAGATTTAAATATTAACTTGGCAGGAGTTCATAAAATATTTAGAAAGCTCATAGTTATTTTCGGTGTAGAACCATCAGGCATATGGTATAATACGTATAGAAACAATGGAATAATTTGATAGGAGGTCATTACCTTGAAATTAAAGAGCAGGCTTTTTACAGCCTTTCTTATTATAACCACAATACCTCTTATGCTGGTCGGTCTTTCCTTAAGTATTATTATCGGGTATCAGAATAATGCAATAAAGCAGACTTATGACGTTAAGACGAATTCAATAACCGCAATTTCCAATCCGGTACAGCTGTTAAGCCGCCTGACCCGGGGAGTATACAATGAAATTGTTCTGACTGCGGCAAAGGAGCCGGAAAAGTTCGCGGACGAAGAATATATCGGCTATCTTGAGAAAGAATTGAAAGGAAAGTATTCCTATCTTGCCGTTCGAAAGGACAATGATTTTATTTATGCGGGTGATACGGACAGGTTTGATAAGATAAAGACAAGTATTCCCGATTTTGGGGAACACACGGGAAATGCGGAAGGCGGCTTATATGTGGACGGAAAATATCCGCTTTTGTTAAAGCAGCAGGATTTTTATTTTGCAGATGGCTCAAAGGGAAGCATTTTTATTATCACAGAGCTCGATACCCTCATACCTCAGATCAAAGCTTCTGCTATCCAGCTTTTATTATCCCTTGTATCCATTGTTATCCTTACGGCTTCCGTACTGATACTATGGATATATCGAAGTATCATTATTCCTATTAATACACTTCATGCCGCAACCAATGCCATGAAGGAAGGAAATCTGGATTATTCCATCGAAGGTGATCCGGAGGATGAGATAGGCAGACTCTGTGTGGACTTTGAGGAAATGAGAATCCGGCTGAAGGAATTGATTGATGTAAGGCTTCGCTATGAACAGGAGATGCAGGAATTAATCAGCAATATTTCTCATGATTTAAGGACCCCCATTACTGCTATAAAGGGCTATGCGGAAGGAATTATGGACGGTGTGGCGGATACCAGAGAAAAGCAGGAAAAATATATAAAGACTATCTACACAAAGGCCAGTGACTTATCGGTACTGGTGGATGAGCTTTCTTTCTATTCGAAGATTGACTGCAATACCATGCCATATACTTTCTCCTGTATTAATCTGGGCAGTTACTTTGAAGACTGCCTGGGAGAGATTACACTTGATCTTGAAGTTAAGAACATTGAAGTAGAGTACCATAATGATACTGATACGGGTACGAACGTGAATGCAGATGCAGAGCAGTTAAAGCGTGTAATCAGCAATATCGTCGGAAACTCCGTAAAGTATATGGGAAAGAAACAGGGACATATAACTATACGGATTATGGAAGGTGCAGGCTTTAACAGGGCGGAAGAGGTCGTTATCAGCATAGAGGATAACGGGCCGGGAATTGCCTCAAAGGATATCCCTTTTATATTCGAGAGATTTTACAGGGCGGATGCTTCCAGAAATTCCACCAAGGGAGGTACCGGTCTGGGGCTTGCTATTGTAAAGAAGATTATAGAAGACCATATGGGAACTATATGGGCAGAAAGTGAAGAAGATAAAGGAACTACCATTTATTTTACATTAAGAAAGTGCAGGGAGGATGTCTAGGATGAGCAGGATACTGATAGTGGAAGATGAGATGGCAATTGCAGAATTGGAGAAGGATTACTTAGAGCTTAGCGGCTTTGATGTAGAGATTGAGAATACCGGAGATCAGGGGCTTGAGAGAGCATTAAAGGAAGAATTTGACCTGATAATACTGGACCTGATGCTTCCAGGCATGGACGGATTTGAAATCTGCAAGAATATCCGCAGTGAAAAGAATATTCCTATTCTTATGGTTTCTGCCAAGAAAGAGGATATTGATAAAATCAGAGGGCTTGGTATGGGAGCAGATGATTATATTACAAAGCCCTTTAGCCCAAGCGAACTGGTGGCAAGGGTAAAAGCACATCTTGCCCGTTATGAACGCCTGATTGGTGACAGTGCCAGGGAAAATGAAGTTATTGAAATCAGAGGCTTGAAGATTGACAAAACAGCCAGAAGAGTATACGTTAATAATGAAGAAAAGAATTTTACCACGAAGGAATTCGACCTTCTTACCTTTCTTGCGGAAAACCCCAACAGAGTTTATACCAAGGAGGAGCTTTTCCAGAAAATATGGGATATGGATTCCATCGGAGATATTGCAACGGTTACAGTGCATATCAAAAAAATCAGGGAGAAGGTAGAGTTCAACACTTCAAAACCTCAGTATATTGAGACCATATGGGGCGTAGGATATCGTTTTAAGGTGTAATAGAGTTTATTATAATACCGTTTGTCTATATTAAAAAAATGAAAGGGAGAGGCGTAAAAAATGGAGACAAGGATTGCGTTAGTTGGTATTATTGTTGAAAATCTGGATCAGGTAGAGGAGGTCAACCATATTCTTCATGATTTCGGAAAGTTCATCATAGGCAGAATGGGTCTTCCAATCAGAGACCAGCAGATGAACATTATCAGCATCGTAGTTGAAGCAGACAATAACACCATTAATTCCTTATCAGGAAAGCTTGGCATGTTAGAAGGGATAAGTGCAAAAACAGTTTATTCCAAAGCAGGAGCGACCCAGAACGAATAGGCAGCTTAGGGCTGTAATACGTTACTCTGACGGGCTTTACTTGTGACATATAGCGTGTTATAATGTTAACCATTAAACTTTTAAGAGAAGCTTTTGGGACAATAGGAGGACACTATGCATATCACAATAACAGGAAATCTGGGAAGCGGCAAATCTACAATCTGTAAGATATTGGAGGACAAGTACGGCTTTGAGATTTATTCCACAGGGAAGGTTCAGCGGGAACTGGCGAGACAAATGAACATGACGACCCTTGAGATGAACCAGTTAATGTGCAGTGACCATAAATACGATAATATGATAGATGACACAACCGCCAGAATCTCCAGAGAAAATCCGGATAAGAATATTATTTTTGACTCAAGGCTGGCCTGGCACTTTGTTGAGAAATCTTTTAAAGTATTTCTTGCGGTGGACTTAAATATCGCAGCAGAAAGAGTAATGAATGATAACAGAGGAACAGAAGAGCAGTATTCCTCCGTAGAAGAAGCAAAAGAAAAGCTCTATATGAGAGCGCAGACAGAGAATTTGCGTTATAAGGATATCTATAATCTGGAGTACTTTAACTATTCCAATTATAATCTGGTGGTGGACGGTACGTATTCCTCACCGGAGCTGATTGCCTCCACCATTATGAAAGAGGCAAAAGAATACTATGCACTGGTTGCGGATAATCATGGACAGATGGTAAAGACGACCAGAGTGCTGCTATCACCTCAGTCGTTATACAAAGAGGAAATCGGAAGCGAAGAAGTCATTTCTCTAAAGAATAAAATTTCAGTTTACGAAAAATTAAAGGAACGCTGGGATGCAGAGCTTTCGGATGCTAACATTCCGGAGGTTAAAATTATTGCAGAGAAAAATGCGGATAATTATGAGATCTTAAGCGGATTAGAGGATGTAAAAGCCGCAAAAGAAGCCGGTATTCCATTTTTGCTGACAACCTTAAATAATCAATAAAACCAATCTTTTGAAATTGATGAAATAATCACCTAACATACAAATAAGCTTTTCGAAGATAATAAAAACAGAGGTATTTAATATTAAATACCTCTGTTTTTCTCTTTTTACCAATCTTTGTTTATGTTCTTTAAATAGATTTTTTGTATCTGACAGGTGAAATTTTCATGGAGCACAGAAAGGAGGCAGCTATGGTTTTTAAGGTCAACAATAAGGTAAAAATGTTAGGAGTTGTCATTCTTACGGTAGTAGGAGTGTATATCGGATTGGAATATGTGCTGCCTCTGTTTGCTCCATTTATTATTGCTTATCTTATAGCTGCGGCATTGCTGCCCCTTGTGAAATTTCTGAATCGAAAACTAAGACTTCCGAAACTTCTGGGAGCAATATTGTCATTATGCTTACTTAGTGCTCTTATCGGCTTTATCGTATATTATGTATGCGATATGCTGTTACAGCAGATAGTGGCGTTACTTAAGAACTTTCCGATTTATTTAACTATCCTGACCGGGTATGTTGATACTCTTTGTTCGGGTTGTGACAAGGTACTGGGTATTAAACTTGGCACGGTGCAGAATTTTATCTATACGAATTTTGACGGGGTATTGATAATTATTAAGAACAAAATAATGCCGGTCATTACCACAAGGAGCATAAATCTTCTGATTGGAATAGTGGGTTTTATAGGAATCCTCTTAATCATGCTGGTCAGTATCTTACTGCTAATTAAGGATGAGGACCAGTATAAAGAGGGAGTAAGGAATTCGGTCTTTTATAAGGATATCCAGATAGTCACCTCGAAACTATCCCATATGGGGATTGCTTACCTGAAGACCCAGGGCATTATGTTATTATTTATCTCTCTTATCTGTACGGTGTCCATGTTCCTGATTCATAATAAATATGCCCTTTTAGTCGGTATCGGTATTGGGGTGGTAGATGCCTTTCCCATTCTTGGAAGCGGCATGATATTAGTTCCATGGGCTGTTATCAGCCTGTTTCAGAAAGACATCTACTCGGCAGCTATTATTCTGACGGCATATGTGAGCTGCCTGCTGTTACGAAATACTGTGGAGCCGCGGCTTTTTGGAAACCGTATCGGAATTAAGCCGGTCTATACCATGATGGCAATGTATGTCGGTATTAAAGTATTTGGCCTTTTTGGCTTTTTACTTGGGCCGGTAGGACTGGTTATCATCGTAACCATCATAAAAGAAGCCAGAAACCGGATAGACGGACGTAAATTACCGGAAGTAACTTCAGAAAATCAAGAATAAAAAATAGATTGACAAAGACAGGAAGGTGGCATAAAATCTATATACAAAGCGATGATAAGGAATAGTATATAATATTTGTCCTCCCAGAGAGAGAATAGATCGGTGAGAGATTCTCAGGATAAACTTATAGAACCTGCCTTGGAGCACTATATGAAAGTATGGCGTAGAACCGGCGTTAACGGTGTCAAAGCGAACTGGGAACAGTTAATTAGGGTGGTACCGCCGAGGTCTTTCGGTCCCTTGTGGAGGAAGGACTTTTTTTATTGCCTTTCTCTTTATTTCAAACAATCCTGAAAGGAGAAATCGCTATGGCGAAAGAAAAGAAGCTGGTGGAAGCAATTACCTCCATGGAAGAGGACTTTGCCCAGTGGTACACAGATGTTGTTAAGAAAGCGGAATTAATTGATTATTCCAGCGTAAGAGGATGTATGATTTTAAGACCCGGCGGCTATGCTATCTGGGAAAACATCCAGAAAGAATTAGACAGAAGATTTAAGGAAACAGGGGTAGAGAATGTTTACATGCCCATGTTTATACCGGAAAGTCTGCTGCAGAAAGAAAAGGACCATGTAGAAGGATTTGCACCGGAGGTTGCCTGGGTAACCCACGGAGGGCTGGAGCCTCTGCAGGAGAGAATGTGTGTAAGACCTACATCAGAGACACTTTTCTGTGACCACTACGCTAATATTATACAATCCTACAGAGATTTGCCCAAGGTATATAACCAATGGTGTTCTGTTGTACGTTGGGAGAAGACTACAAGACCTTTCCTGCGCTCCGTAGAATTCCTGTGGCAGGAAGGACACACCGCACATGCAACGGCAGAGGAAGCAGAAGAGAGGACAATTCAGATGCTGAATCTCTATGCGGACTTCTGTGAAGAAGTACTTGCCATCCCTATGATAAGAGGCAAGAAGACAGACAAAGAGAAGTTTGCCGGAGCGAAAGACACTTATACCATAGAAGCTTTAATGCATGACGGAAAAGCACTCCAGTCCGGAACCAGCCATAATTTTGGAGACGGCTTTGCCCATGCTTTTGATATCCAGTATACGGATAAAGACAATAAACTCCAATATGTTCACCAGACCTCCTGGGGAATGACTACCAGACTTATCGGTGCGGTTATTATGGTACACGGAGATAACAGCGGTCTTGTACTGCCTCCCAGAGTAGCGCCTACTCAGGTGATGATCGTTCCTATAGCACAGCATAAAGAAGGAGTTCTGGAAAAGGCAGCAGAACTTAAGAGCAAACTGGGTGCTTTCCGCGTGAAAGTGGATGATACGGATAAGAGCCCCGGCTGGAAGTTCAGCGAGCAGGAAATGAGAGGAATTCCTATCCGTATAGAGATTGGACCGAAAGATATCGAAGAAAATCAGGCAGTTATTGTACGCCGTGATACCAGAGAAAAGCTGGTGGTATCTTTAGACAGTCTGGAAGAAAAGGTAGGAGAAGTTCTTGATACCATGCAGAAGGAAATGCTTGAGAGAGCCAGAGTCCACAGAGATTCCCATACTTATCAGGCAAGCAGCTTTGAAGAACTAAAGGAAGCAGTGGCTACAAAACCCGGCTTTGTAAAAGCGATGTGGTGCGGAGACCAGGCCTGTGAAGACAAGATAAAGGAAGAGACAGGTGCTACTTCCAGATGTATGCCTTTTAAACAGGAAGAGATTACGGATACCTGTGTATGCTGCGGCAAGAAAGCAAAAGCTATGGTTTACTGGGGTAAGGCTTATTAAAAGGTAAAAAATATTACTAGGTAAATAAATAGATAAACTCAAGTTATAAACGGGAATGAGGCAAGGTATAAAAACCTTGCCTCATCTTTTGGAGGGGAGTTAAAAGGGGTTAATCTATCGAAAATATATAGGAATAAGCTTAAGCTCCAAATACCTTAAAACGCTCTTCCAGTGGAACGAAGGATTTCTCACCGGGTGCGGCGGTAGGTTTACCAAAAGGCATCTGGCCAGTTAATTTATAGGAAGCGGGAACATTCCATTCCTTCTTTACAGCTTCCTCGATAAGCTCGTTGTAGTGCTGGAGAGAGGCACCAAGACCTTCTTCTTCCAAAGCAGTCCATACTACAAGCTGTAACATACCATTTGATTGCTGTGCCCATACAGGAAAGTTATCTTTGTACAGGGAGTATTCCTTCTGCAGATATTCTACAATACCATTGTCATCAAAGTAGAGGACAGTTCCGTGTCCGGCCTTAAAGGATGCAATCTTCTCCTCTGTGGGAGCAAAGCTCTCAGCAGGAACAACTTTTCTTAAAGCTTCCAGAGCGATCTCCCAAAGCTTTTCATGTTCGCTTCCAAATAATAATACAACCTTGCCACTCTGGGAATTGAAAGCGGAAGGAGAATGCTTTACGGCAAGCCCTACAATTTCTTTAATCCTTTCATCGGATACGGGTGATTCTTTGCTGAATGCGTATACAGTACGTCTGTTTTCAATTGCCTCTAAAAAATTCTTCATGGTAAATCCTCCTGGTTTGATATAATAATATTGTGTATAAAAATGTATCTGCTATACCCTGTCGGCTTAAGATATTTTTCAGTATTCAATAATACTGATTAGTACTATCCAGGGTAAAGCCAAGGTGTAGTGCGGAAATTAAAAGACAATTTCCACTTTCTATTCAGGCAGTATCGCAGGCAAGCCGTGATATGCATGGGGTGTATTATACACCTGAAAGTTTTGTAAGTATTTCTCTTAAGGTTCTTTTCTCTGCTTCTGACAGCTCATCAAAAATGGAATTGATGTTATCCAGATACCTGGGAATAAGGTCATCCATCAGGGATTTTCCTTTATCGCTTATTCGAATAAGTTTTACTCTCTTATCCTGAGGATCAGCGGATTGCTGTACCAACCCATCCTTTGCCAGATTATCAATAACAACTGTCATGTTGCCGCCGGTAGCGAGTATCTTCTCAATGATATCACTGATTCTTAAATCTCCAAGATCACGGAGGACTTCCAGAACTTCGAACTGGGAAGCAGTAAGGCCGCTCTCCTTAATTACACTGAGTTCTTTCTTATGGACACTTTGACTGCAACGGTTCAATGCCCGCAGGGTCTGCATATTTATTTCTGTTTGTGTGTTTGATATTGATTTATTTTCCATGGCTTTAATATACTACTAACTAGTAATAATGTCAATAGGGTAAAATTAAATTTTATAAAATATTTTATTGCAAAATTTGTATAGG
>JAEXGM010000225.1 GCA_023450835.1 Bacillota bacterium
CGTTTCTTCCCAAGAGGCCAAACATACCCTCACTGATATTCAGATTGACCCCGTCAACGGCCTTTTTATTTCCATAAGCTTTGCTTACGTTCTTTAGAACAATTTCCTGGCTCATACTTTCCTCTCCGTTTCTTCAAGCTTTTTCATCCATATAAATTTTCCTCCTATTTATATTATAGAAACAAAAGGATGTTTCTATAATCGGATAAAGATATATAATAGAACACAATTCTCTACTATATAAAATAAAATCACCCCTTACCGGGATGATTTTATTCTAAAGTGGAAATATCTATCTTTTCACTACATTACAAAAAAACTTGCGCAGACAATACCACCTCCATGGATTCCGTTGGTTACTTCCAACATTCCTCCATGTTTTTCACATAAGAGTTTACAGATAGTAAGGCCCAGTCCGAAATGTCCTTTTTCCGTTGTAAAATAGGGATTCTTTGCATTTAACAGCGATTTCTTATCAAAACCTCCGCCATCATCCCTGACATAGAGATAAAGCTTTCCTCTCTCCATTTGAAGCTGCACATGAATTCTTTCTTTTGCATAGCGAAGAGCATTTCCCATCAGATTCTCTGCCACCTCCAGGACCGCTCTGCTATCCAGGACCATTTCCGTCTCTTCACAGTCCGCTTCCACGGTCAAATCCATTGAAGGTATGAAGACAGCCATTCCGGAAAGAAGTTCCTTCATCTCAGAGATAAGCTTGCTGCCTGTTATTTGCTTCCTCTCCAGTTCCAGTTCTTCAAAGGTATTGATTTCTTTCATGGTGCCGGCAAACTGCTCCAGCCTGTCCACCTGATTTTCAATAAGAGAAAGCGTTTCCATTAGCTTTTCCTCCGATATCTGACCTCCCGACTGGAATTTTCGAAGTATCTGGGTATAGCCCTTCATAACAGTTAATGGAGTTCTGATGTCATGGGCAAATGCAGCATTTAGTTCCCTCTGGTCCTTCACCAGCTTCCAGGTATTCTTCCGATTATCAATCAGTTGAAGCCTCATCCGGTTAAAGGCCTCGCAGACCTCTCCCATCTCATCCCCGCTCATATAACGGCAGTCCATACTAAGGTCGTCCCTGCTTACAGCTTCCATTTCTTTTTTCAGGATATCCAATGGTTCTTTTAGTTTGTTCTTATAATACATATGACTGACCATAACAATAGCAATACTGGCATAGAAAAATACTGAAAATGCTTCTGCCCTGTCAAGGAGTCTCAATTCGTTGTTAATCTTCTTCGGCAGCTCCTGCGTATCTATCGTATAGCCCTGATTGTCTTTATAGATTACCACATAATCCCTTACCCCTTCCGCCGACATAATAACATTTTTCCAGCCCTCGCAAAAAAGGTAAGTAGCATAATAACTAACACCGCAGAGAATAATTGCAATTAAAATATAAAATCCCAGTGCTTTTTTCAGACTGGAATTTTTTAAGAAATTTTTTAACTTATTGAGCTGCATGTCTAAATAATCCATCGGTAACCAACTCCCCAAACCGTTTCTATTACATCCTTCTGATAATACCCGCCAATCTTAGTCCGAATTCTTCTGATATGCTCCGTTATGATATTACTGCTGCCTTCCTTATCATAGCCCCAAAGCTTCTCATAAATCGTTTCTTTATCAAACACCTGGCCCTTATGAAGGCTTAGGATTTCCACAATATCAAATTCCGTTCTGGTGAGGGCAATTTCTTCCTCACCCCAATATACTTTTCTGGCATCATACTCTATCAAAAGCTCCCCTGCCATTCTTACCTTTTTCGTTCCCTTTTGCCTCTCCTCCCTGCGCAGATGCGCTGTCACTCTGGCATGCAATTCCTCGAAGCTAAAGGGTTTTGTAATATAATCATCCCCGCCAAGCAAAAGCCCGTTGATCCTATCCTGTTCTTCCACCCTGGCTGTCAGAAATACGATAGGGACACTTACATGATTTCGAATCTTTCTGCATACGGAGAGTCCATCCATATCCGGCATATTAATATCAAGCAGAATGATATCCGGATTAACGGATATTTTTTCAACAGCAGATAAACCGCTGTCTGCGGTATATACAAGATATCCGGACAATTCGAAATAATCCTTTAACATTCTTACTATATCTTCTTCATCATCTGCAATGAGTATTTTATAGGCCATGATGTCTTCCTTTTATTCATTGTAATTTATATAAAGCTAAGATAAACTCTCACTTCTAATAAGGCAGAGTTTACTTTATAAATATCTACAAATTATCTATTTTGAGCTGGTTTATAATTAACCCGCTATTAACCGGAGCGGCTACTTTTTGCTTTTCCGTTTTCTTCCTTTGATTGTATCACCCGTGACCCTTTAATACCAGGCTTTCTTGTAATTTTAAGAAGTAAAATCCTTTATTCCTTCTGGTCTCCACGCTCTTATCATCGGTGTCCGGTTCTCTCCCAGATACCCTAGAACTTCAATCTCCTCAAACCCGGCTTCCTCCAAAGTTTTTATTTCATGTTCCAGCGTAAGAGGAATATCAAAATGAACAAAGGCATTTTCCGGTATTCCATCCCGTTTTCTTCTGCGCATACATTCCGAAAGCAAAAGTTCTTCCTCTTCCTTGGAACCTGCTATGTAGTCACACTCAATATAACAGCCACCCGGCTTTATACTTTTGTACAGCTTTTGAAATACTTCTCTCTTTTTATCAGCCGTAAAATGGTGAAGAGTTTCAAAAGATATTGCCGCATCATAGCATTCCTCCCCAAAGTTGGCTTTAAAATAATCTTCACATATGAGATGAAGCCTCTTATCCTCATGCTTTTCCCTTAACTGCCTTAACATAGCCTCGGACAAGTCAATTCCGGTCACCTGCAGCCCTGGAAATCTTTCAAAGACAGCATCCAGCTCAAGCCCTGTACCGCAGCCAATGTCAAGTAGATTCTTCGTCTCCGCCGGAAGCTCTTCTGCCATCCAGATATAATACTCCTTCCAGGGAGCCATATGTTCTTCATATTCCTTCACTCTTGCACAAAAAAACTGCCCCATCTCTTCCAACTGCACATCTTTTGTTTCTTCCAGCCAATTCCTTAACTCCTGAAGTTCCATTTGCTGCTTCTTATTCATACTAATATCCCCTTCCTTTCCAACGCGCTTCAAGTCTCATGCATGGGACAGTGCCGGAAAACGCAGTCCTTCCCTCTTAAACTCATTCCATCCGTCTCCAAAGATAAACAGGGTAGTATCCTCCTCTTTTAAAACATCTCTCTCAAAACTACCCGGAGCTTGCGGTACAAATCCCAGTACGACCTTTTTAATACCATCACCAAAGGCTCCTATCACTTCCTCGAGCTCCACTTCCTCCTCTGAAATAACCTGGTGCAGGAAGAGAACACCTGCTTCCTCCTCAGCTATTACATAGGTATTCAAAGACCTGATGTAATAAAGGGAGTTCTTCATAAAATAAGTAAGATAAAACATAGTAAGCCCTATATTATTCATTTCAAAAAGGCTGCTTTTTACCGCTCTTCTTATAATCTTTTCTACGGAGTCATAGTCTTCCCTCCTTGACAAGGGCCATATAACCGCTTCCCTGCTGCCGGTATTTCTTACCGTCTTACTGTACCGGTATTCAACCGCCTTCTGAAATCCGAACTTCGGATAATAGTCCAGCACACTGTCATTGGCAAAGAGGTAAATTCCATCACAGGTATTCTTATATTCCTCCATTACTCTTTCTAAAAGCTTTCGGTTCAATCCCTGCCCGCGGTAATCTGTATCCGTCATAACGGTACCAAGCTGCAAGAATAACTTTCTCTGCCCGCATAAAGTAAACGGCATTTTGTTAACTGACACATTGGATATGATTTTTCTTCCGTCCATCAGGGAATAAGGCCGATAGGCTTCCCCCCAATATCCCTGTTGATACCATTCTTCAAAATCTATTCCAAAAGTTCTTTTCGCCAACTCTTCAAAGCTGGTTCTAAGTTCCCTGTCATCTCTATAATCTGAAATAAATGTA
>JAEXGM010000227.1 GCA_023450835.1 Bacillota bacterium
GAAATTTCCCGTTCAGGATTCCAAATTCCACTAAAATGCCAGCCGTTGTTCCTGACAGGTGAAAGGATACCAAACTCACTGAAAAACGCTCAGACAGTGGTATCCTTTCACCTACTCACAAAGGCTGGTATTTAAGTGTCTTTAGGAACCCTTCAATGGAAATTTCCGAAAGGGAAGCCAAACTTATCTGATTATTTACAATTAGTTCCTTCATGCGTTTGCCGTGACAGGCAGAAGAATTAATGTTGAAGTATCTGCAATTATCTGTTATAATGTCATAACAGTTCTTTTATTCTATTGTTATTGCCTTTTTTATATTCTGTAATTGTCAAAGATTTATATCTAATAATGAGCGCTTCCCAATAAGTATTTTCCAAAATTATAAGAGTTTTATTTTTTTATGTCTTTTATTTATTTCTTTAGATTCTGTTCGTCGTTGAATTCCCCATTGCAAGACCTGAATTTATATAGTCAAGCTATGTTCTGACATGAAGTTTTGGTATTAAAAGGTATTGCAAAATGAAACTCCATAAAGTCAATGTCTTCATAATCCCCGGCACAAACTTCATATGCGCAAAAAGTGCGCGGAAAATGAGGTTAAATATAAAACAGTCATATGTGCAAAATAAAATAACAAAGGAGAGTTTGCGGATGACCCCCAAAATTATAGGCAAGGAACGAAAGGATTCGGATTATTCGATGAGTTTTGAAGAGGTAAAACAGAATATATTTTACCGTGTTGTGAATTATGAAAAGAACAGAGCAGCTCTGGCAGATAAGCCATTTCTTCCTTTTTTAGACTTAGCGGTTACTTTTCACTGCCTCATAAAAAGTAATGAAGACCAGGTTATATCCATACAGCTCACAAATGAGCATTTAAAGCTCTGGGAGATTAAAACAAAGATGTTAACCGGATGGGCAGTGGAGAATACACCCCGGTTATTTCCTGTTAAGATCAACACAATGGAAGAGGTTTTAAGCGGAATAGCTTCACCTGATCCGGGCCGGTCTATCTATGTAATTACCAATGAAACAGGAATAAACGGGGCAAGCTGTATTCTCTATCAGGGGGCAGTGAAATATCTGGCCGATCAATTAGAAGAAAACCTCTACATTCTTCCAAGCAGTATCCATGAAATCATCGTTCTAAGAGATAATGGCAGTATGGATAAAAAAGCTCTTGCGAGAATGGTAGCAGAAGTTAATTCCACCCAAGTAACAGAGGAGGATTACCTTTCCGACAGCATTTACTATTACAGCAGGGAAGAAGAAAAAATCCTGAAAGCATTATAAAGCCACTTTTTTGCGGTTAAAAGGAACAGCTATCAATCCTAATAAGGCAATCATACCTGAGATAAAGAAGCATTTGTTAAAAACCTTATAACTTTCATTGGTCTTTACAATTGCTGTATGTTCCAAAATAGAGTTTAATTCGGATTCCTGTCTGCTGAATTCTTTTTTTATTGCCTCCTGCTTGTTTTGCGGGTACATAGAAAGAACGCTCTTTTCCTTTTCTGCAAGGAGAGTATGAACCATTTCCTTGGAATCCTCTAAACTGGAAGTCCCGGCAGAACTGCCGGCAGCTTGGATGACCGCATCCTTAACAGCTTGTTCCAGGATATCACTGTCGTTTACTTCCTGTATCATCGCTGCCTTTGTGTGAGTCACCGCTTCAAGGGTATAATGGCTGCTTAAGGTAGATACAAGGGCGATTGCTATGCAGGCTGTCAGCTGGCGCAGGCTGTTTTGTACTCCTGATGCGATTCCGCTCTTATCATTGGAAATTTCTTCGTAAGCAGTCTGGTATAATATCGTTGTGATTCTGACGCCGATTCCCATAATTACAAAGGAGATACAGATAATTATCATATAGTTGGAGCTGTTCATGAAAGCCAGCAGTAAATTACCGGTTACAGCAATAAGAATACTAAGGAAGGATATCATTCTTGAAGATAATCTTTTAGATAGGAAAGGCATTAATGGAGTTGCCAGTAATGCGGTAAGACTGGGAATACCCATCATCAGTCCGGCTCTTAATACGGAATATCCCAGAGTGTTTTCAAAGAAAAAGTTAATCAGGTAGGATATCGGCATGTAAGCATAGAAAAATACCGCAATTAAAATAATAGAAGCAGAGAAAGACTGAGTATGGAAGAGCTTAAAATCAATCATTGGATTTTTGGATTTAAGTTCTAATACTGCAAACAAAAGGGTTGAAAGGATACATAAGCAAATCAGAGCCAGAATTTTATGGCTTCCCCAACCATATTCATTGCCTTTTACCAGGAGGAAAGTCAGACTGCCAAGAGCAAGGAACAAAAGGATGCAGCCCAGAATATCCACTTTCTTTTCAATGGTCTCGTCATAGCATTCTTTCACATAAAGTGCCCCAAGAATCAATGCCAGAATTACAAAGGGAATATTGACATAGAAGATTGCCCGGTATGTAAAGAATTCATTTAAAAGACCGCCGATTACTGGACCGGAGGCAGCTGAAATGGAGATGGTCAATCCGATAATAACAGATAGTTTTCCAAGAGTCTCTTTACCAAAGAGTTCAACACCAAGAGGGATTGACAGGGGAGTGAGAATGGCAGCTCCGACACCCTGAAGTATACGAAAAAGTATCAGTAATGAAAGTGAATCGGCCATACCGCACAGGGCAGAAGAGATTCCGAATACAAAAAGACCAATCAGGAATAATTTTTTTCTGCCGAAGATATCGGCGATTTTAGAGAAATTAATCAACAGAGCCGAAAAAGCAATCAGATATGCGGTACTTACCCAGGAAATACCTGTTGTAGTAGTGTTAAAGTATCTTGCCATATTTGGCAGTGATACATTTACAATAGTACTGTCAAGGACGGTAAGAAAGCATGCAATATCAATGGCAATAAATGCTAATACTCTTTTTTGTGAAATAGTCATAGAAGCCTCCTTTTAAAATACTTTTCAGATTGAATTGATACTTGGTAATAAATGATATGCAGTAACAATAATGTGAAATCAATTTCATGTTCACATAATAATTCTCCGGAACTAAAATGTCAAGATAAAACATGAAATTAATTTCATATTATTGACTTTCTTTTGGAGAGATACTATATTTATTAATAGAAAGCACATTGTTGTTAGTTTGAAAATGCGTTGCATTTTACAAACCTTTTATTTGGGCAGCATCATAGCCTGGGATACGCAGCGGGTTGCTCGCAGCCTGAAAAGTGCGTCACATGGAGGATTAGGTTGAAAAAATAAAAAGATGTTTTTTCAATTACGGATTCAGGAATATCAAATCAAAGATTTGATATTCACGAAAGGGGTTAAAATGGAAAGAAGAACAAGAATGCCATTACAGAAACGCTCGATTGAAAAATATGAGAATATTTTGAAAGCTGCATATACACTTTTAAATGAAAAAGGCTATTATAATATTACAACTGCAGATATTGCGAAAGAGGCGGGAGTTGCAACGGGGTCCATCTATTCTTATTTTGCGGACAAGAAGGAAATCTATATTGAAATCCTAAAAAGGCTCAATAAACAGTTTTTCAGTCCGACCCATGATTTCTGGATAGATAAGGGCCCGATTGAACTAAAGGACGAAGAGGGCATAAAGAAGATTTTTAAGACATTTATTAAATTAATGATGGAATATCATAACTTTACTAAACTTTTTCATGATGATATGATGGCTCTTGAGCTTTTGGATGAGGATATTGCAGCTATAAAAAAACAAAATTTAAAACAGCGTGAACAAAATACAAGAGATGTGTTCGAGATTATAAAAATTCCCTTTAAGAATGAAGACGCATCAAAAGTATTTTTACATTATTGTAACCTTTTGATTGAAGATGTCTGTCATGAAATCCTTTATGACAAATCCATAAAGGATGTGGATATTTATATAGAGCAGACAGTTGATTTGCTTTATAAGGCATTGCAGAATCTCACAGAACTGTAGACATTTGTTTTTAGTATAATGGGCTCTTTCGACGATTTGTTATGGGTTGATATTTATAAATAAAAATTAATAGTCCCTTTTTCATAAATTCCATGCATTTGTATATCCTATAATTTGAATTCAATCCCCAGGAGGAATAAAGTTATGGAACTTGTGAAAATTGCAGTTTTATCATTAGGCTCAATCGTAGTTCTGTTTATATTGACAAAAATAATGGGTGACCGCGAGATGTCAGAGCTTAGTATGTTTGATTATATAACTAGTATAACCATTGGTTCTATTGCAGCGGAGATGGCGACATCCCTGGAAGAAGACTATCGAAGACCGCTTCTTGCCATGGTGATTTATGCTGTCATTTGCATCGGTATATCACTATTGACCTGCAAGTCCATTAAGCTGCGAAGGTTCTTTGAAGGGCACTCTCTTATTTTATATCAGAATGGTAAGCTTTATGAGAAAAATATGCTGAAAGCTAAAATAGATGTGGACGAGTTTCTTTCCATGTGCAGAGTATGCGGTTATTTTGATTTAAGTGAAGTTCATACGGCCATACTGGAATCCAATGGTAAATTAAGCATCCTGCCTATGGTTAAGAACAGACCTGTTACGCCGGAAGATATGAACCTGAATCCGACCCAGAGTTTCCCCATGGCAAATGTTATTATGGACGGAAAAATCATGAAAGAAAATCTGAATTGGGCGGGAAAGAATGAGGTCTGGCTGGAAAAACAGATGCATGCCCAGGGAATAAAGGATATTAAAGAAGTGATGCTTGCAACCTGTGACAGCACCAGCAACCAGTTAAATATCTATGTGAAAGTTCAAACTGCTTCAAAAAATGATATATTTCAATAAAAATAACAGTCTGCTCCTGTAATCTTGAAATCATCATGCTCTGCTTCAAAAGATTTGCTGCTGCTTGCATTATTATATGGCAGCAGATATAATGGGGTGGTGTGAAAACAAGAAGATTATAGGGAAAGCAGAGTGGAGGAAGTATGTCAAAATTATATTTTAAATACGGCTGTATGAATAGCAGTAAGTCAGCAAATCTGTTGATGATTAAGCACAATTATGAAGAACAGGGGTTCCGTGTGCTGTTAATCAAACCTAAAGTTGATGACAGGGATGGTGACTCTATCATAAGATCCAGGGTGGGGATTCAAAGTGATTGTATTACCCTGGATGAAGTCAGCTCCGTTTATTCCTGCTTTGATATAGAAAAAACAGATGTAGTAATGGTAGATGAGGCTCAGTTCTTAAGTGAAGAACAGGTGAATGAATTGTATCAGATTTCATTTAAAGTTCCTGTGATGTGCTTTGGACTTTTAATAGACTTTACCCAGCACCTTTTTCCGGGAAGCAAAAGGCTGGTAGAACTTTCAGAGAGTATTCAGGAAATTAAAACTGTATGTAAATGCGGAAAAAAAGCCACAATTAATGCCAGATTTGACCAAAATGGCAGGGTAATGACAGAGGGTGAACAGATAGATATTGGGGGGAATGAGAAGTACAGGGCATTGTGTAAAGAATGTTATGAGAAGTTAAAGGTATCTGCAAAAGAGTAGGGTATACTTAAAAAAGGCAACAAAAAATGCACCTAAAGGGACTCGAACCCCCGACACGAAGCTTCGGAAGCTTCTGCTCTATCCACTGAGCTATAGATGCATAAGCACATTCTACAATAAATTTTCTATTTGAGCAAGTAATTTTTTATATTTTTCAAAAAATAGAGAAAATGCCATATTGTACCACTAATTGTTACGTAATTATTAAATATGTTACAGAAAATAAAATTAATGTATTGCAAAATCCTTTAATGTCTGCTATTATATATCGTAGTTGATATGTACTATTGATTGGGACTGTTTAAAGGAGATTACAATGAAACTTAGATATAAAAAGATAATTGCCATGGTTACTGTATGTACAATGGGAATTGGAATGGTTACATTTTCCATAACCAGACAAGATCAGGATAAAACTACCGCAGTAGAAAGGCAGGTGCAGACATTAACTGCATTTGGTGCGGAAGAAGATTCCACCGGAACAGATGGCAGTGCTGATACAGATGCCGGAACTTCAGCAAAAGCGGCAGTTTCTGATGCATCAATACTTCCAACAGATACTCCGTCAACTACCAGTGATGCATCTGAAAGCAGTCTGGATGAAGCTAGTCTACTTTCTGTAGATAAGAATCCTCTGGTAAAGAATACGAATACTGAGATTGATACGCTTATTTCTAATTATTTTAATGCTAAGTTAAGCGGTAAAATAGAAAAGTTTGAAACATTAGTTGATAACACGGATCTTTTAAATATCAAAGATATTAATCGTAAGACGAAATACATTGATAAGTATTCCGATATAGAATGCTACACTAAAAAGGGATTGGAAGAAGGTTCCTATGTGGTATATGTATCTTATGGGCTTAAGCTGTCCAGCATTGATACACCTGCGCCGGGAATGAACAGTTATTATGTGAAGACCAACAGCGATGGAAAGCTTTATATTTATCTTGGAGAAGGCGATACGAAAACAGATGATTTTTTAACAAAGCTTAACAATACTTCTGATGTGGAAGATTTGATATTTAAAGTAAACGAGAAGCTTAAGACTGCCATGACTAAGGATGCAGCTTTATCAGAATTCTATGCTAAATTAGAAGAATCCGCAAAGAATGTTTCCATGAATGAATAAGAGAAAATAATAGTAGAAAATTTAAGGATTTTAATAAGGCGAGATGCTTTGAGAAGACAAAACTTTTCAAGGTACCTCGCTATTTTTAAACGGTAAGTTTCATACCTATATTATCTTTTTCTCATACATCAGTGTTTCTAGATGCTTGTACTTTTAGAGCGGCACTGTTATAATAATTAAACATAGGCTTTATTATCCAAGTTTAATAAATTTTTCAATAATAGCAGATGATATTAGTAATTTAAGAATATAGCAGATAGGAGCCAAGATGGCAAAAAGAACAAAGAAATTATTGCAATTTGATGATAGCATTGAAATCGGCGAGGAAAGCGTAAGACTTAATCGCTTTTTAAGTGATTCGGGTGCGTGTTCCAGAAGAGAGGCCGATAAGCTGATAGAAGAAGGGCATGTAACCATTGATGGGGAAACGGCTAAGGTCGGAATGAAGGTGGAGAAAGGTCAGGAGGTACTGTTAAACGGAATACCCGTGAAAAGAGAGGAAAACCTGATATTTATAGCCTTAAATAAACCCAGAGGAATTGTGTGTACAACGGACAGACGTGAAAAAGATAATATTATAGATTTTCTTAAATTTGATAAAAGAATATATCCAATCGGAAGACTTGACAAGGAATCCGAAGGTTTAATTTTACTGACAAATGACGGCAGTATCGTAAACAAAATTCTGCGTGCCGGTAATTATCATGAAAAAGAATATGTTGTTACGCTGGATAAACCCATAACGGCTGAATTTCTAAAAGGAATGGCAGAAGGTGTTCCAATATTAGATACAGTCACAAGGCCTTGCACCATAAAAGCTCTGGATAAATTCACTTTTCAGATTATCCTTACTCAGGGATTGAACCGCCAGATAAGGCGTATGTGTGAATATTTTGATTATAAAGTTCTGACTTTAAAAAGAATTCGTATTATGAATATTCAGCTTGGACATTTGCAATTGGGCGGATATCGGAATGTAACGGAGAGAGAGATTGCCTCTCTTACAGATGCCATAAAGGATTCGGCTAACGATGCAGCAGTTGATGAAAACTATGCAATAAAGAAACCTGTTATAAATAATGCAGAGAGTGGTTTCAATAAGGATAGTCGGAAGGAATCACCGAAACGTGAGAATCGGATGACAACAGAAAGTAGAAGAGCC
>JAEXGM010000082.1 GCA_023450835.1 Bacillota bacterium
TTTATCTGCTCTGTAGACATTTCCGATGGCTGATGATGCATACCTCCATCAAGGTAACAATGCCTGCAATTTTGGTTGCAGGCATGAGTTACTTCCAGATACAGAGTCTTTATAGGTAAATACTCCATTTATTCTTCCTTCTATTCTTCAATACTCTTTAAGAGAATCTCTTTTGCACAGGAAATAGCCTTTGCCACGCTTCCCTCTTCAAATGGCACAGAGAGATTTGCTACCTTTAGTAATTCCAGATAACTTTTACTTGCGCCGGCTTTGCAGAGATTCAGATAATCTCTCCAGGCTTCCTCTTTATTCTCCAGATAGCGCTTCTTAAATTCCATTGCACCCATAGTAGTCAGCGTATAGTTGATGTAATAGAAAGGATATAAGAAGATATGAAGCTTATGATACCAATAGCCGCCTCTTTCCATGAATTCATCCTCTTCATATTTACGCCAGGGCATATACTTTTCCTCCAGCTTGTGCCACTCATAGGTACGTTCCTTGGGAGTCAGGTTTGGATTGGCATAAACGATATGCTGGAACTCATCAACTGCCACGCCAAAAGGAACAAAGGTAATGGCATCCTGAAGATGTACAAAACGGAATTTATCCGCGGCATCACCAAAGAACTGTTCTGCATAAGGGTAAGTAAATTGCTCCATGGACATAGAATGGATTTCCGCTATATCCGTACTTCCTATATAATATTGGGAAATCTTCTGCTCTCTCATAGCTTCATACCCTGCAAAGGCATGACCAAGCTCATGACTTAATACCTGCATATCGAATATGGTGTGATTGAAGCAAGAAAATACATAGGGTGCTTTCAGAGAAGGCAGCATTGTCATATATCCTGTTGACGCTTTGTTCGGCTTATTCTTTAAGTCCATTAACTCATGGTCTATCATGAAATCAATGAATTCAGCTGTCTCCGGGCTTAAGTCATGATACATCTTTCTGGCTTCTTTTATCAGATAATCATCATCTCCTATGGGCTCTGCATTACCATCAGGAAATTGGAACTTTTCATCAAATACTTTAAACTCGTCGACCCCAATGCGCTTTCTCTGTGCTTCATACAGTTTCTCACACAAAGGAACGATTTCTTTTCTTACCTGTTCTCTGAAAGATGCAACCTCTTTTACTCCATAATCACTTCTTCCCTGTAATAAATAACCGAGGGGAATATAATTCTCAAATCCCAGTGCTTTTCCCATCTCATTCCGAATCTCGACCAATCTGCCAAAGATGACTTCCATCTCTTCTTCCTTGCTATGGTAAAAATCAGAGTAGGCTTTAAAAGCAGCTTTTCGCAATAACCGGTCGGGATGTTCGAAATATTTCTGAATTCCGTAAAGGTTCAGGGTCTTTCCTTCAAAAGGAATCTGCGCGGTAGCCATTAGTTTCTGATATTGCTGTGCAAGCTTGGCTTCTTCCTGCAAATATGGAATAAGCTCTTCCCTGAATTGTTCTGCCTCTCTTCTGGTGCGGGTAAGATATTCTTTTCCGTACTCCTTGTCAATATCTTCGGCAAATTGGCTTTCTAAGAGTGCTTTTGAAAACTCTGTGGTGGCAGCTTTTAATTCAGCACTTCTATTATTGATATATTCAACTTCTTTTTCATAAAATTCGTCTGTAGTATTTAAAGTGTTGCGTATAAAAGCAATGGACTCCATGGTTAATGCCGGATTTGAAAGTTCCTCATCTTTTTTAATTGCATCCTGCACTTCCTGGTAGCTCTTTGCCTCCTTCACCTGTTGAATAAGCTTCCTATACTCTGCTTCGAGCTTATCAAAATCTGTTCTTTCATATGCTAAAGTTGAAAATGTAAAATTCTCCATTTATTCTCTCCTTTAAAAATATTTTACTGACTATATCTTCTATCATAACAATAATCATTCATAGTTACAAGCATATATGGAATTATAATCCATATCATTCTATTCTGCATGCGAAACTATTGCAGGCTGCCAAACTCTATTCCGGCGGATCAGTATCCTTGAAATCGGGACATTCTTTAACTGAATATCTGCTTCTTTTACAGCTCTATTTCTTTTACAGCTTCTACTTCAGTTCAATTTCTTCTCCGGCTTCAATTAATACTCTGCCCTCAGCCTGAAAGCGGTTCGCTCTTTCTCTGTCAAACAGGCTGCCAGGTTTCATATGGACAGGAACGGAATGTCTTGCCCCAATAATCGCAGCACACTCGGATGCTTCCTCAATATCCATATTATAGATACCGTCACATGGAAGAAAAGCATAGTCAATCTTTTCTGCCCTTAAACTCTCCATCTCCGGAATCTTCGAAGTATCTCCTGCAAAATAAAGAAGTAGATTATCCGCCTTAATAAGGAATCCCACACATTCCTCTTTGGAATGATTTCTGTTATATGCAGGTACCGCCTTAATTTCAATGTCTTTGATAGAAATTGAAGCATATTGGCCGTCTTTTAATACATCAAAATTCTGAATAACCTGATATTGCTGCTTTTTAGCCGGTAATTGTATCTGATTATGGTCCCCATGCTGATGAGATACCAGAATTATATCAGCAGGAAGATCATAGCCTTCTCCCGCATAAGGGTCAATGTATACCACTGTTTCCTGAGCTGTTGTAAGTCTTAAACTACCATGCCCGTTATAATATAATTTTGCCATATCTTTATCCTCCTAAATCTTTTCTGCAAAATGTTTTGAGAATAATGCCTGCATACGCCAATCAATTCCAGACGGCCTACCCATCCGAAAGCACCTTTTGAAAAAATTCATAAAATCCTTTATCAACTGCTATTTCATCAACGCCGTTATTCTCCAGGTCGTAATAATACAAGCCGGAATCTATATGTACGGACAGACTGTCTAACGGAAAGCCTTCCATTCTTCTTACATGAGGAGTATCAACGATATAGAAAGCCTGTCCTGACAGGTTATCCGCTGTGCTCTCGTAAATATGTTCTTCATCCAGAATAAAACTTATTGCATTCCTATATCTGGCCTTTAAAGTTCCAAAGTGTTTGGCCAGACTGCTGTAATACTCAATCATTTCGTCATCACTTAATTCTTTTCCTTCTATTCTTCTGACGAAAACTCCCGGCTGGTACTCCTCCGGTACCCCTTCAAAATATAAACCGGAATCACAGGAGAACACCGGAATATGAAAGGTTTCATAATAGGCTGCCGCTTTTATTCTCGCATTCTCAAGAGGTGTAAGCCCGTCCTCCTTTACCTCCGGCAGCTGACAATGTCTATCCGTCATTAATTGGTCATCCCCATGAAGTTGATAATCTACTTCCTGTGAAAGCTGACCGGTATACTCTTTTAGTCCTACAATCTCAAGATTCAAGTCTTTTAATGCACGCTGCATTGCCTTGATTTTTCCTTGATTGCCGGTACCATATAATAGTTTCATCTTTTGTCGCCTCCAATAAGCAGATAATAACACTATATAAAATAAAATTAATTAGATATTTCCTAGACTTATCCTTCAATCACCAGATTTACTCTGCTAATTATAAGTTACATATTTACCCTTTGAAAGCTTGGATTCTAATAACTGAAGGGCATCGGCTGCCGCCTTTTCATCTTGAAAGCTCCTCTTAGGCAGAATCCTCACAAGCTTTTCCGACTCAAATATTATAATATAATCACTCGAAACCAAAACCTTATGGATATCTTCATATTTTAATTTCATCTGAAAATCTTCTGATTCAATCTCAATATACTCCGGAGAAAGGGTGTAATTAAACTCCTTTTGGGCAAACTTGTTGCTGCTAAATTCCTTTACCGCCGATTTTTTAATGAGAAAAGGCGTATAAATCTGAACTGCCAGTACTATAACTATCACCATTATTGGTATGAAGGCTCTTACTATCATTTCATGCAAGGATAAAGAATTTTGTATAACCGGTTCCGTACTCGAAGTTGGTACGCTCTGATTCAAAAGAAACGTTACAAGGACCAGAAAAATTATAACAAAAATGAAAACATAGCGAATTATATGCGATTTTTTACCTTTTCTTATGTATTTGTAGTAAAAGATACTGATGTCCTTATATTCTTCCTTCGTAAGTCTTACAACTGCCGAAATATTCACTCCCTGACTCTCCATAATAGCCCTCCATGTCATGAGTCTATTGTAACCTATTTTTAACATATTATCCAGATTTTATAGCGACAAAATTAAGAAAATCAAAATGAGAGCCCCGCCATATCGCCTTTGATATTGCGGGACTCTCATTTTGTAATACCTATGTCATTGTACTTTTATAGCAGTACTTAAACTGCTTATTTCTTTAAAGTATTGATAAAAGCCTGTCGACTCCTGGTTTAGTGACCTTATTATAGAAGAATTCATACCGGAAGAATACAAAACCGTCGACCTGCCCGGTATCCCTGCCATATTCCACCTGATCTTTCAATTCATCCGTATTACTCTTCCATTCAGCTTCCAGGTCGGAACCGGACCTGTAGGTTGCGATACCTACATATACCTTTACGGTAGAACTTGTTCGGTAGGAAAGCCACTTCTTTAGTATCTTATCGTAAGGATAGGTACTGTTGGAGAAGGTCCAATACAACTGAGGGCAGATATAATCTACATAGCCATCGGAGGACAGCCAGGTCTTTACATCTACATAGTAGGATTGGTCACTGGCAAGGGAATCAATATATCCTCCCGGACTGATGCCAAACTCAACCTTCGGATTGATTTTCTTAATCAAGCTGTAAGCATTTCTTACAAGGTTATTGACATTATATCTTCTCCAGTTGGCAATGGTCATTGGTGTAACGTTGTTCTTCTTGCACACTTCTGCATAAGCCGTATATTCCGGTGCATCAAAGTTCGTCTTATAGGAACTTCCCAGTGCCGGGTAGAAATAATCGTCAAAATGAATCCCATCCACATCGTAATTGGCAACAATCTCCTGGATGCCGTTCAGAATCAGATCCTGTACTTGTTTCACGGCAGGATTATAATAGAGATTTCCGCCAAAGCTGAGGACATTTCTATCATTGGAGGTATCTTTGTCTTCTTTCCAAACTCTTGCAGGATTATCCTTTGACAACTTGGAATAATCCGTACTGCCTGTTGTAACTCTGTAAGGGTTCAACCATGCATGAAATGCCAAACCTCTCTCATGAGCTGCTTGAATCATATAAGCCAGCGGGTCAAACCCGGGGTCTACGCCCTGGGTTCCAGACACATATTTTGACCAGGGAAAATAGGCGGAAGGATACATAGCATCACCAAACGGTCTTATCTGTACAACCACTGCATTCATACCCAGACTTGCGACATTGTCAAACATCGTATCGACGGCTTTTGCAAAGGAATCTTCCGTAAAACCATTCTTTCCGTATGTGGCAAATTCCAGATAAGATATCCATACTGCTTTCATTTCCAGTTGAACATCCACTGTCTGAATCACACGATTTCCGGCTTTATCTTCTGCCATAACACTGTATACTCCATCCTTTGTAACAGTAAAAGAAGAAGCCGTAGTTACGTCCTTTGCACTGTCCCATTTCGTGGAGCTGGCAGCGATATTGCTTCCGGAAAGATACTTTATCTTGCTAATACCGGAAGCATCCTTTGCGGTCAGAGTTACCGTAGCTTTCTGATTCATGACTGAATAGTCCACCGCCAGGGCAGGACTCTTTGCATCAATATTTGTTACAGACACAATTCCAAGGGAAGTGTTTCCGGCCTTATCTTTTAGGAGAACTGTCTGTTTTCCATTAACAGTTACCTGAAAGCTTCCGTTACCGGACTTATCCAGAGTAATTGCCGTTCCGCTCTTTGCAAAGTCAGCGGCTGTTTTCTCTCCGGTCAAGTAATAGGCAGATGTGATACCGGAATCCGGGTCCTCACCCTTTATCTTTACCGTAACGCTTTCATTTGTTGGTGTGGAAGGGATTAGGGAATAGGATAATACCGGTGCATTTTTGTCAATGTTACTTATGGTAACCGTCTTAAGTACTGTGTTTCCGGCTTTATCCTTAAGTAAAAAGGTATAAGTATTATTCGCCTTCACTGTCATGCTGGCAGTATAGGTATATACTCCCTTTTTGGTATCGGAAGCCACTGCTTTTAAGTTCAGAGCTTTCAACTGTCCTGTAAAATCTTTCAGTGCCTTTTTACCGGTTAGGTAGTACAAATTATCAATACCCTTTCCGGTCTCCTTTACAGAAAAAGTCATGACCACGTTTTTATTTGTGACTTCTTTGGTATTTAAGCTTACCGTAAGAGCCGGTACGCTGGTATCTATATTTGATATTGTAATTGTTTTTACAGAAACATTTCCCGCCTTATCCAGAGCATAGAAAGTATAGCTTCTGTTGGCAGCGTATGATACCGTAGCAATCCCTTTTGAATTTAAACTCAAAGCTTTACCGGCTGATTTAAAATAAGTTGCTGCTTTTTTATCATAAGCCCATTTTACCGTTTTAATGCCGGAAGCATCTGCAGCTTTAACAGTTACTTTTACTTTTCCTTTTGTAGGTGCTGTCGTTCCCACTGTAACCGTTAAAGCAGGCGCTTTGGTATCTTTGGCAGCAAACACTGTTTCCGGTCTTTGTGCCAGGATACTTACGGTCAATGCCATCAGAAACACTGTCCATATATAACTTTTTTTTATCTTGTGTAGCATACTTCACCCCATTTCAGTGCACTTTGCCGCGCAGCTTAACTTTTATACTAATATTATCCAAAATTAAATACGAATTCGGTAAAACAGCCGGTTTGAAAAATAACCGGCTGTTTTAAATTCTTATAGTTACCATCCTGCGATTGTCTTTAGCTGTGAAATACTATCTTCCGGTAGGATATGCATCAAATATCTCACAGATAGTCTGATAGAGGGCATAGGCTGCATCTTCCTGGAAACTAGCGTTGGTCAGCATAGTCAGATCATCTTTATTGGACATAAAGCCAAGCTCTATCAGAATAGCAGGAACATTATTTTCCCTTGTTACTACCAGGTTCTGGCTTGATATATAACGTTTCTGAGTACCAAGTTTTGAGGTAAGAGAATTCAAAGCCAGGGTAGCTAAGGTCTTGCTGTTTAATCCGGCAGAATTCACAGAAGTATTGGGAGCATAATAATATACTTCCGTACCCTTGGGGGATGTATTGGTATTGGCATTCATATGAAGACTTACGAACATATCTGCTCCTACTAAGTCAGAAAATGCCGCTCTGTCATATAGATTAACCAGAGTATCATCATATCTGGAATAATAAGCTTTTACCTCTGAATCAGGACTGTCAAAGTACTGTCTGGTAAGTTCATACATAATCTTGTAATTGAGAGTCTTCTCATAGATAGTCTTACCATTTAGAGTACGCACAGCACCCGGGTCTGTTCCGCCATGTCCGGCATCCAGAACCACGATATTCTTATAGATATCCTGAGGGTTACCAAGAGTAACGCCAACTGATCCATTTCCAAGGTCAGCAAGCTTATAGCCCTGTAATACTGCTGTATCGATAACAATCTCCGTTACACCATTCTCCAGTAACAGACCTACATTGTTGATAACACTGCTGGACCATTGAATCGGATTCTGTGTAAAGTAAGCAGTCCAATCCCCAGGCAGCTTAATTAATATACGGTCCTTATAGTACTGGTCTTCCGTGGTGATACTGCTATAGGATAGACCGGTAGGAATATTGAATTTAATGGAGTAACCGGTATTTGCTGTTTCAAATACGATCTTGTAGGTACTGCCGTCTTGTACAACGTTATAGGATTGCGTTCCGCTCTTTTCAAAGGTTATCACTGCCATATTTCCAGTTGAAGATGCAGTTACAGACTTAATAGAAGGAAGTGCGGTCTGTATGGTATTATCTCCAATACCGTTTACCGTGGCAGGAAACTGTAAAGTCACGATATTTCCATTCTCTGTTAAATTCACCTTTAAATCCTTCATACCTGTAATCTGCAGATATTCGCTTCCGGAAGAAACTCCTGCGGTTACCGTATTAATGAAATTACGATAAATCTTAACATAAAGGGTCAGGCTGTCTCCAGATACTGATAACTCATATTTTAAATCAGGGTCTGTCAAATTAAATGCCACTGCAGCTCCGGCCGGAGACTGTCCGTCAGGATTCACTGATATGCTTCCGGACAAATACCCTCCCAGTGTATAGGTTTGGGCAAAGCTTGTTGCATTGTTGATATGCAGATTCAGGATAGAATCCTGCTTTGTCAGTGTGGACTTGCTAAAGGGAAGGGAGCCGTGAATAGCATAGGTCTCACTGTTTTGTGTAACAGAATCCAAGCTGATATAATTAACATAGGAGCTCATTGTTGTATCCTGAGATACTTCTGTTGTATTTGTTATGCTGCTTAAATTGGTATATTCATTCAGATTAGCAGCTGACAATCCCCAGCTAAAGGAGGTCGTATCGGGTACGGGATCTCCTCCTAACTCCGGTCCTCCATTGCCCTGATCAGGCACTGTAATAATCTTGCTCTTTGTGAGAGTAGAGGTCTTTGCAGAGGAGCTCCAACTGTAATCGTAACCCAGATAGGATGCTACAAAGCTTCCGGGTACCATAACATAAGCAACATTGTTATCCAGGTTCGTAATAACCAGGGGTGCCGTATCCATTACCCTTGATTTACCGTTTACTTTGGCAGTTTTGCTGCCCATAGTGAGTTCTACTGTCGTCGTATCATTTGCCAGAGTCAGAACTTTTGTAGATTTATCATAGTTATAATCCGCGTTGACACTGGAAGCTGCAAATACCTTATAAGCCTGAACCAATGCTGTGTCATTCATGATAATACTCGGTAAATCACTGACATCAACTTTCTTTTTATCAACGATAACGGAACCTCTTGTGCCGGTATAATTTACTGATTTATTATTGTAGTAAAGGTGTAATGGCTTTGTAATTGTTCCGATCAGAGTGCTGCTGTTCCAGGTGTAAACATACCCGAAGCTTTCTGCAACAAATCTAACAGGAACCATATACTTCGTTACCTTTGAATCTTTAAAGGTTATTTTGGTCGGTGCCAAAGACATGGTTACTTTCTTTCCATCAACTACAGCTGTTTTACTGCCTTCTGTCAGCACCATTTTCTTACCGTTCTGTGTCAGGGTAAGAATGCCTTTAGAACTGTTATAGGAATATTTCAGTCCCACTCCCGAATTCACAAAAACATCCAGAAAGGAGGCTAATGAGGTACCGTCAATGACAACACCTGGTGTACTCTTCATATCAATGGCTTTTCCTTCATAGTAATACTTCGCCTGACTTCCCGTATACGCAACTGTTTTCTTCGTGTCATACAGATACAGATTAAGTTTTGTTGCCGCCGATACCTCCGTAAAGGGCAGGCACAATAAAATAAAAGCTAATACCCCAATAAATTTCCAGTTGTTTTTTATATTAATCATTTTAACTCCTTTTGTGAATACGCAAACTCACTTGCTTTCGCAAGTTAACTTGTTGCTTTTTTTCCACTCCAATCTTTTGCAAAGTAAAATCTTTGATATGTATTCCGGAATATACAGCCGGTAATTATGCTGATACTCCATCTGTATGTTATCGTTCAGGCAAAATATGTCCCTTGCCAAAACATCGGCTTTTTTGCAAAAATTACAAAAAAAATCATCTGAAACGTGTGGCTGCCGGCATATGAAACTTGCTGCCGTCATTTGTTGTTTAGTTACATTTCTCTATTACTGTTATCTACCTCCTTTTTCATCAAAAGACCAATTGTTAACAGTTAATTTCATTACATATACTCACACCTGCTATTCTCTTATACCTTAAAGTGTAAACGTGTTAAAAATATGTCATTTTTTTGTTATTCATGAATTTTATGGTCAATTTGCCTAAATCATGCTATACTTGTGTTATTGGAGGTGTCACATGTCTGAGCATAATTACCATGAAAGTATGAATATATATAACACTCTTCGTATGAGAAAGGTATTGGAAGAATTGCCCACCTTTTGTAAGGACTTTTTCAGGGGAATCGAACCGACTACCTCTTCTCTGACCCGGATTGCTTATGCTTATGATTTACGAGTGTTTTTTGAATTTTTAGCTGCCAGGAATCCGGCTTTTAAAAACAAAGATATCAGAACGATACGTGTGGATATCTTGGATGAAATTAAGGCCATTGACATAGAAGAATATCTGGATTATCTCTCTTATTATAAAAAGGGAGATATGGAATACATAAACCAGGAGAACGGAAAAAAGAGAAAGCTTATCTCCTTAAGGAGTTTTTACAACTACTATTTTAAAAAGGAAATGATAGTGACAAATCCGGCTGCTTTAGTTAATATACCCAAACTTCACAGCAAGGAAATCATCCGACTGGATATCGATGAGGTAGCCCGTCTGCTAGACCAGATTGAATCCGGTGAAAAGATGACAAAGCAGCAGTTAAAGTACCATGAAAAAACCAAGAAAAGAGACCTTGCCCTTATCACACTGTTATTAGGCACGGGAATCCGTGTATCCGAATGTGTGGGGCTCGACTTAAATGATGTGGATTTTCAAAATGACGGTATAAAAATCAGAAGAAAAGGCGGCTACGAGTCCATCATCTATTTTGGCGATGAGGTACGGGAAGCCCTGGAAAGCTATCTGGTAGAACGGGATATGATTATACCGGAATCAGGCAGCGAAGAAGCTCTATTCTTATCTATGCAGAAGAAACGTATCAATGTAAGATCCGTTGAAAACCTTGTAAAGAAATACTCTTCCATGGTTACAAGCCTAAAGCGTATTACCCCTCATAAGCTTCGAAGTACATACGGCACCAGCCTCTATCGGGAGACCGGTGATATCTACCTGGTGGCAGATGTATTGGGGCATAAGGATGTCAATACCACCAAGAAGCACTACGCTGCTATTGAAGATTCCAGAAGACGAAGTGCTGCCGGGAAGGTAAAGTTAAGAGAAAAGGCAGATTAAGCATTACCCCAAAAATTACCCCTCAAACTCGCGTGCCAGTATATCCATGTAAATCACATCTATGTACTTTCCGTCTTTGAATACCCACTCACGTCGTCGTCCCGCTTCTCGGAAACCCACCTTTTTATAACAGGTGATACCTGCGAAATTATCCCCATGGACGGAGAGCATGATGTTGTTAAGATTCATTGTTTTAAATCCATATTCGAGGATTAACCGGATAGCTTCAGCACCATAGCCCTTGCTCCGGTATTCCTCCTCGCCAATAAAAATGCCGATGAAGGCAGTACGGTTGACGTGATTGATGTCGTGAAGGCTGATGCTGCCAATTAATACGTCACCGTCAAAGAGCACTATAGCATAGCGATGAACTCCACTTCCCGGCTCAAAAAGCCATTTCATATCGATTTTCGGCGTCACTAACAATGAATATTGACCATAGTTACCGGCAACAGCCTTGTCGTTCATCCATTTTATGTAGTTCTCTGCATCATCGATGTTTATGGGTGAAAGATATAAGCGTTTACCAATAATTTTTTTGTAATATTTCATTTACTCAACCTCCGGTTATAAATAATCTATAGTTCACACTTGAGGACAAAAGTGAAGCAGCTTTTGAGGTACGTCATTTCATAACACTACAGAAGTATCCAATATCTGCGAACAAGACGTTTTCCCTCTTCTTGGGATTCTAACATAACTTTATCCATCAAAATACCGCCATTATTTTCGCAAATATGGATTGAGGCATGGTTATCATCATCAATATTCAACAACACCCTTTCAAGTCCATAATTTCTTGCAATTTCAAGCCCTTGTCTCAATATTTCATTTCCATATCCTTTCCCCCACTCAGTTACACGGACTGAGTACCCAATACTTCCAATACCACGCATTATATCATCATTTAATTCAAGTCGAAGTTGAAATTCTCCAATGAATTTACTATCATCAATTGCCCAGAAATGAATACCTCTGGCATATCCATCGAAACTCGCCTTTTCTTTCCTGGCATACCATTCAGCAGTACGTTCGTACCAATTTTCATCTATCCTTTCTGGATTGGTTGGAACAAATGTTACAATATGATTGTCATAAAACTCCTGGCAATATTCTTTATATCCTACCACATATGATTGATTACGAGGTATTACTTTTAGCATATTTCCCCCTAAGACATTACACTAAATTTATTAGCAGTTTAAGCTGAATGCGAAACATGTTTATACTCCAAAGATGAACTTATTCTCCGTCAAGATAGTTTACTTCCGACTCAAGCTGGAATGATTTTTGCATATCTCCAGTCATAATACGCACTTTGCCCGTATTGGGATAGATAATTACTTCCGGTGAACTTACTGTATGAACATCAAGGTAAAAAAGATATTCCTTGGAATTATTGGTCAACATGTGCGCGCCGTTTTCATTTGGCGGCATTACAATTACATCACCTTGAGAAACTTCAATATCACCTTTTGGTGTTTTTAACGTAGCAGTCCCGGAGATAATATAGAAAACTTCTTCATTCCCCGTATGCTGATGATATGGATAATTACTTTTTCCTAGTTGTAACGTATAGAAGTTAACGCTGAGTTTTCCTTCGCCACTTCTGTATGGCGAAACACTTTCACTCCTTTGAAATTCAAACGATTGTTCACTCTTACCAATGTAGTCATAAATCTGATTTAAATTGAAATCGCAGTACTGTGCTGTCTTTACATTTTTTATTTCCAGTTCTCGCATGATAACATTCCTCTCAAATTATAAATAGTCTTCAGTTCGCAATCCAAAATAATGGTATATAATTACATGGTAATATTATACATTGTCTATTTGCATAAAACAATGGTCAAGCAATGAACTGTTGGAATAAATGTATTGTTACAACAAATAGACTAAAAGCAGACTAAGCCTGCATTAAATCCTGATAGTAAACTTCCGGGATTTCCTCGTCTTTGATACACAAATCATGATCTGTCTTTTCCCATAATACGCGGATGATATCCGTACATTTTACAGCATCACAATTATATACAACTGCATCTCCAAGCTTTGAATAAGTTACAGCTCCGAGTTCCTCCAATGGCTTTTTATAATTGGGATAGAATTCGGAACACCCACCGGAGAGGCCCTCTGTGAAGTGTGCATGAAAAGGAGGCGTGGTACAGATCTTACCCTCCTCATCCCTGATAGTGATTGTAAAAGTACTCTCCTTCAGCCGGTTTGGGGTATCAAGCATTTCATCCACTGCATGAAAATAAGTATTTTTATCATGTCCGACTCCGATTAGCAGAATCTTGGCCCGTTCCTTGTACAGCCTTGACCAGCACCCGCCGATTGGTGCCGGAGTGGCAGCGGTTTCTTCTCCTGTTACATATTCTTTCGCCCGTTTACCAAAAGCCATTACGGAATGGGTCGGGTGAAGGGAGCGAACGCCGTCTTCACGTTTCACGGCTACGCAAGGTAAAGTACCGATGCAGGGCATTGTTGTCTTAACATCATAATAGGGTGAACCAGGAACAACATTATCCCAGGTATGGGTAGGGATAATAAATAACCCGTCGTAAAGATATTCGCAGAAAGCATCAATCAGCATATCCGCACCACCTTCCAGCCCTCCGATTGCTTTCAGTGATGTGTGGATTAAAACTGTATCGTCATGCCTTATATTGTTGCTTTCAAGAAATTGAATAATATCATTTTTTGTTATCATAATTAATCCTCTCTAATTAGATGTCAGGCAGTTAATCCTGTTTTTCATTCTAAATCACCTGTAAAAAAATCTTTAAATCTTATATATTTAATCTAACATTCTTTTTCAATAATAATATCCTTACAGCCAATGGCAAGCTCATAAAGTCAATATTTTTACAAATTCACATCGCTATCGGCTAAAAAAGGTGCGTTGACATCATGAGGTGCTAAAATTGGGTTCCTGATAGGATATTCAATACCTATTTGCGGGTCGTTGTAAGCTATTTGCCGTGAATAACGGCTATCAAATGGCACATCATACCGCATTACATTCCATGTGTCATTTTCCAATGATATAAAAACATGCCCAAATCCCTTTGGAATATAGATCTGCTTTCTATTGTCCGCACTCAATTCCACACTCACCCATTGTAAATAAGTCGGTGAATTCTTTCGTAAGTCAACTGCATAGTCTATTCCTCTGCCTTTGATACAATACAGTAGCTTCGTTTGAGCTTTCGGGTTGTTCTGAAAGTGTATTCCGTAAAGTGTCCCGGCCTTTTCAGAAGAATATACACGTTCCTCTATATAATCAAAATAGATTCCCGCCTGTTCTAATTCTTCTTTGCAATATATCGAATACGAAAATCCTCTGTTATCATATCGGGAATCATATTCCAGAACTTTGACTTCCTTTAGCTTTGTATTTTCAATTTTCATATGAATACCACATTTTCCCCTTTATTCAGCTTTCTCTAAAAAACGCCGAAGTTGTTCTTTGGAAATCCCGATATCTTCGACAGCATCCAGCTTACGTCCTTCCAATCTATAAGCCGGTACGACCCATACACCTGAGCGCTCAAAAGCAAGAGCATTTGCCTCCGCCAGGGCATTAACATAAGTTCCTTGGCGCAGTGCCAGACGATAAGCCTCCGCATCCAGTATATCACTTACATAATCAGAAAGTGTATCGATATTTTCTATATCGATATGCTCTTTCAGAGCGGCCCGATACATATGCTCATGATATGTCCAAGGATTAACACCATTTTCTGCCGCAAAGAAATATCCCTGTATACAAAGATCACTATGCGGACCATATCGTTCAGGTCTTGGATGTGATTCACATGGGTGCCAAAGTATATTGATGTCCGGATAATACAGAATAAGTTCTGTCAAATGCCTGTGTGCCTGAAAGCAATAAGGGCAGGCATAGTCAAAAAAGATTTCTAATGTATGTTTCATTTTCATCACCTAGACCTTCCTGTTGTACATCATATCACTATTCAACGATTGATATATATTCGGATAATTTCTATCTTATTAATTCCTTAACTTCCGGAAGTACCTTATAGATGGAACAGTTCATTTTAGTTTCAAAGTATTCCTTTAATTCATAGGTTGCTGTCCATCGCAGGGTTGTAAATGGAAAGATACCATATCTTATGGTGGTATCTACAAACCGCTGTTCCAAAACACATAATCTGTCCGGAAAGGCAAGAGAATCACATAGAATTATAAGTTTATCATAATCATTATAGTCATGCTCATGAATAAACCGCTCCATTTCCTCCTGGTCAGACAGAGTGATATCCATCTTGGCAATGTCATGATGTATGTTTTTGGTTGGATATGAATGTGTCAGACATATCTCTGCTGCTTCGTCCCAGTGCTTTGATAACAGATAACGGTAGCCGTCTATGGTATGCTTCACGGCAGAGGGGCCATTTCTCCTTCCAATATCATGCAATAATCCAAGGACATAGGCTTTCTCTTCATCCAGTCCGCAATACTTTGCAATTGCCTCAGCAGCCTTTGCAACATTTCTGCAATGCTCAATCCATGGTCCGGGATTTAATTCATCCGCCAATTGCAATTCAATTTCTGCCTCTTTCCTTGATGGTATCATGATAAATTCACCTTTTCTTTCAGCTTTATTGGTATAAAGGTTTCCATCTGTGCCCAGCCCTGAGCCTTGATAATTTCACCAGGTGTAATAATATGCCCCATGATATAGTGGTCCGGCCGAGCATCCAATTCGAAAACATTTGAAGCTTCAATATACTTTAGAGCTTCACTATATAATTTCTCGTTGGTCTCTCCATCTCCGTCCCTGTATGCATAAGTCAGGTAATAGCCGCCATCAAAATCAACTACTGCATTTCCACCATTGTCCATATCCTCGCTTAATGCCCATATCCACACCATTCCCTGCTTTTCCTCATCGTAATATAAGAAATCACGTGGTAAAAAACTATCCCTGTCAGATGGCTTGATATTCGAAAAATAATTATCAAATTTGCCTAAAATACCGGAAGGAGAAAAGTCAAAATCCTTATCAACTCCTGAAGAAGCAGCTTTAAAGGGCGGCAGTGATATAATTCTAAATTCCATAGATTAACCTCCGTTTCGTAAATTAAATACTATTTAACATGTTCGGTCTATTTATATCTCGGGTATTCGGGGAGCAAGTCAATTAGTTTAACTATCCTGCCTTCCTTATCAAGTAACATCTCAATATTCTCTGAATCCTTGCCTAATTGCATCATGAATTCCCGGCAAGCGCCACAGGAAGGTATTACTTTCCCGTCTTTATATACGGATACAATTTTATCAACTTTATTTTCTCCATGTGTAAGCATAGTTGATAAAGCATTTCTTTCTGCACACATTCCTAAAGAACTATTCGTATCAATGCAAATACCCGTATATATATTTCCAGCCCTGGTCAACACTGCTGATGCTACACCTCCGACCCACATCGTATTTGATACCTCATGGGGCTTAATCACATTCATTGCTTCGTTATATAGTTTTTCCCATATGAGTTCCATGTTTTTATCCTCCAGGAATTATTATTCCATACTATCATTTGTTCATTTGTTTTAATTAAAGTTCTGCTAAACTAAAGGCCATACAGTATCTTTCTATTGTTCGGGCGGCAGCATAAAGCTTTAATTCATCCACACCATATAATATAATTCCTCTCGGCATATTATCGTCTGCCATACAAAGTTTTAGCGCCACCGAAGGCAGCCCTGCAAAATGCATTATATTTGTCGGTCCGGTCATCACACATGCGTCATATTCATGTAAATCTTTTATTAGCTGAACATGTTGCTTTTCACGTTCTGATAATGCCCTGAGATAGGGCTCATCATCAAGCTTTCCGGACGCCTCCTCCATTGCAGCTTTGAGATAGGTAATTCCGTATTTCATCATTACCTCAGGATTTGTTTCATAATATTTGACAATCTCACTGAGAGTTTTTCTTTTAGCTGAGGTGGATGTGAGATATTCTTCCAAATCATGCCTGAATTCGCAACGCATGATATCACCCTGATAGGGCGAATGTGCATGAGAAACCTCAGAAAAACGGACACCGTCTTTGTGTAGGGCTTCAAAAAGAACATTATAGTGTGCAAGCTGCGCTTCTGATACCTCATTACGGCCAAATGTATTGATAGCAATATGAATTTTCTCCGTGTCCACTGGTGTAATTGTTGGAAGAGGCGCATCCCTCATTCCGGAATAAAGCATCAACGCATCGGAAAAATCATGTGTCAAAGGTCCTGCACTGTCGAGAGTATGAGAAATTGGGACAATCCCTTTGGCAGACAGAGAACCATGAGGTGGCTTAAGTCCCGCAACTCCATTTACCGTCGCACAACCGATAATCGAAAAGGAAGTATCTGTACCAATTGCAGCTGCACAGAATCCGGCTGATACAGCGACAGCTGAACCGGAGCTTGAACCGCTGGGGTCTTTCCTGCGGCCATAGGCGTTTTTTACCTGACCGCCTCTTGAACTATAACCATTTGGCATACTCTGTGTGGTATAATTAGCAAATTCAGTCATATTTGTCTTGCCAAGTATAATTGCACCTGCTCTTCTTAAGTTATTAATGACCGGCGCATCCTCTGCAGCAAGATTGTCATCTATAGCAAGACTTCCTGCTGTTGTATGCAGTCCGGCGACATCTATATTATCTTTAATAAGAACTGGAAGGCCAAACAAGGGCAGGTCTCTGTCATACTGTTTTGAATCCATTGCCCTGGCCTGTTGTATAGCTGATGAATCAAGTTCTGCAACAGTATTCAATCCGTCGGTACCATCATATTTTTCTATGCGTTTGAGATATCCCTTTAGAAGTTCTTCCACCCCAATATGTTTTTTCTGTATTTCACAACGCAGCCAGACAGCTGGCATCCCGTATATTTCGTCCTCCATGTAGTTTCTCCTCCTGCAACAGTCTTCATGTATCCAAATCCTCATTCTGACACGAGGATAGAACCCCCAAAACCACTTCTACCGGTTTGCCTTCGAAATAATATTACCTTCATTTTCTCCGGATTACTTCTCAGAAGGCAAATAAAAATATAAAGCAGTTTCTTCCCTATACAGTGGATGCGTATATACTTTTGTATCAATCCCTCCAAGCCTAAAACCATATTTCAGATAAAAACGACAGGCAAGCAGATTCCAATCCTGTGTCTCAAGGGATACTCCGCATAACCCTTTATCCTTCCCCCATCGCACAGCCGCATCCATTAACATGCTTCCTACACCTTTGCCGCGATGTGCACAGTCAATTGCAAGATCATCAATAAATGCGTTACCGTTCCAACGTTTACAGACCCTGATACTACCTACGCATTCATCTCCGAACATGGCAAGAAAGGCCACTTGCTCCGGGTTATCTATATACTCCTTTGGGTCAAAGGAATCGTCCGGATACGTTTTTTCTCTTTTTATATCTAATAATTGCTCTGCTGTTTTCCATTCTGTGCCGTCATATGTAGGAACTAACCTTCCGATAATATCAAAGGCCTGCTGGGGATGTGGCAGTAAAGGAATCATCGTCTTATCAAATGGAACGATTTTATAATTCATCAATTTGTACCTCGTTTTCTCAAACTCATGAAACAATTTCATTTTAAAATTATATTTTGTATAGATATTTAAAATATGAGGGAATTTAACTGCTCATTATATTAGAATCTGCAAATTAAAAGCCTTAAAAATGATAAGTACCCATTATCTTCCAATGTAATAAAATGCATCTTTTTGGCCTCTGAACTCATATATTCCCAAATACTTCATACCTATTTTTTGAAGCACACTTCTGGATGCTATGTTTTCAACTTCGGCCATTCCGTAAATCCCCAGTATGTCCGTTTCCTCAAATGCTTTCTTTACAATTTCTTTTCCAATTTCGGTTGCGTATCCTTTATTCCAATAGGGAACCCCCAGTTTCCATTCAATTTCAGGTTCCTTTTCCTTATATGGATTCAGCCCTGTTAATCCAATTATCCTGGTACTTGCTTTTTCAATTATAGCACCATGAAAGCAATCCAGAGTAACAAAGCTTTTATCTACAAAGAATCGAATATAATGTTCTGTCTTAAGTTTATCCCAAGGATAATTCTTATCTTTTGTATATTGATGAACTTGGGGATTTGACATAATCTCATACAATCCATCTATATCATTCATTGTAAATTGACGTACCAGAAGGTTTTGTGTTTCAATATAAATATGTCCAATATTACTAATTGCTTTCTCCTCCAAATTTGATATTTTACTTTATAAACATAATGGATAATTCGAGGGCTCCTACAGGTTGGAATTTATCAGTCCTGACTTTCTTCTATAATCCTGTAGACTTTTTCAGACCAATCCCAAATATCTTTACAATCATTTTCAACGTATGTAATCTTATCTTCCAAGGAGACTGGTATACTATTTTTGATTTTGCTTTTTAATTCAATCGGAATAACAATTCTATACACCCAGTCGTTAAGTACTATTTCATCTTTAACTTTCATAGGTAATACACCATCGAATATTGTTTCTGGATGCTTTATCAATTCATCATACCTGAAATAAAATCTCACCCCTGGCTTAAAATATAAGCTCAAATCTTCTTCATTTGGAAAACGCCCTAATTCACGCTCCATAACCAATCTATCACCTGCTTGACAATTGCCCCACGCGAACATTATATATTCAAAATAGTCCGCAGGGTCATTTGCTGCATTTCGTTTTTCACTTATCAGTTGTTCAACAGGCACATTTCGAGCATTTAATGCAGACAAAAGCTTTCCACATTCAAAAATTTTAATGGCATTATCAAGTGATGTCGTATGACATACATATTTAGTAATACACCCTTTTCGATAAGGACACGCTGTACATTCTGTCAGTAATTTAGGGCGTAGTATATTTAGATATGTTTCTCTCTTTGTAATTTTTTGTTCAATCAATTTTAGTATGTCATTGTCTTCGCACCTAATTATACATTCTCTACCATATTTATTTTCATATGCTATAAATTCAATAATAGTGCGAATTTCCCAATCAGATACTTGTGGATAATTAGAAAGTTTCTTATAAAAAATACCATCCCATACTTCTGTACAATCAAAATTACCAATTTTAATTATCATATTTTTACCTACGGATTCGGATTTTTCATCCCAACAGTTTGGAATTTGTCACTATTCTATAATATATGACATATCGCTTAATCTCTTTATAAAGCGTTTTCCTTCATTATTTTGGAACATATAGCTCACTCCACCTGCTAAACCAAATAATTCAAACTGATTAAGTGTTTCAACACCTAACCCAAGCCACATCGCATTAAAAACACTCAGCAAATCTCCATGTGATACAATAATAATATTTTCATCTTTGCTTGAAATTATATGTCCAAAAAGTGGAAGTAATCTATTCCACTCATCTCTACGACTTTCTGCATCTGAAAACATTCTATCATCAATCGTTTTTTCTTGACATTCAATGTTACCTTTAAGCCATTGTACAGATTTCCCTACACACTTTCCGAGATTACGTTCCCTTAATGCCATCTCAAAAAACGGGACAACATCTAAATGTTTTCCCACAATTTCGGCCGTTTGCTTTGCTCTTGCCAAGTCAGAAGAATATATTACAATGTTTTTTCCTTGTAATTCTACAGAAAGCTTCTTACCAATGTTCTCTGCTTGCTGTTTACCCAATTCAGATAAATCCCAATCTGTCCAAGAACCGACCATACCGTTAGTATGATGAATTGATTGAGTGTGTTGAATTGTAATAATTGTTTTCATATAAACCTCTCCATAAAATATGATACAAATTC
>JAEXGM010000112.1 GCA_023450835.1 Bacillota bacterium
GCTACCGGAAAAACCCTGGACACGATAGTGGTATATCCCACAGCCCCTCAGAATAAGGTGGAAGAGGCGAAAGCTACCGTTAAGAAGCTTATTCAGAAGTATGGAATTACTCTGATATCCGTAGGAAACGGGACTGCCTCCAGAGAATCCGAACTGATAATAGCGGACATGTTAAAGGAATACCATGGTAAGGTGCAATACATTATTGTAAATGAAGCAGGTGCCTCCGTTTATTCCGCCAGTAAGCTGGCAACAGAAGAATTTCCGAACTTTGACGTAGGTCAGAGAAGTGCTGTATCTATTGCCAGAAGGCTCCAGGACCCATTGGCTGAACTTGTTAAGATTGACCCCAAGGCAATCGGCGTAGGACAATACCAGCATGACATGAACCAGAAGAAGCTTTCGGACGCCTTATCCGGTGTGGTAGAAGATTGTGTAAATAAAGTCGGAGTGGATTTAAACACCGCCTCTGCCTCCCTCTTGGAATATATCTCAGGTATCACAAAGGCCATAGCTAAGAATATCGTATCCCACAGAGAAGAGAACGGACCTTTTACAGACCGTAAGCAGCTCTTAAAGGTAGCAAAGCTTGGCCCTAAGGCATATGAACAGTGCGCCGGATTCCTTCGAATATTGGAGGGCAGTAACCCCTTAGATAGTACCAGCGTACATCCGGAATCCTATGAAGCCGCTTATAAGTTGCTGGAGAAGTTGAACTTCTCAGCTGCGGACATCCGTGGAGGAAAACTTTTCGGTCTCTCCAAAATGGTACAGGACAAGAAAGCCATAGCGGCAGAATTGTCAGTGGGTGAGATTACCCTCACGGATATTCTCAAGGAACTTGAGAAACCTGGCAGGGACCCCAGAGAAGAGATGCCAAAGCCTATTTTAAGAACAGATGTCCTTGAGATGAAAGACCTGACAGAAGGACTGATCTTAAAGGGTACGGTACGTAATGTGATAGATTTTGGAGCCTTTGTAGATATTGGCGTTCATCAGGATGGTCTTGTGCACATATCGGAGCTTAGCAGTAAGAAATTCGTAAAGCATCCTTTAGACGTGGTAAGCGTAGGAGATATCGTAGATGTCAAAGTTATGAAAGTAGACTTATCTAAGAAGCGCATTCAGCTTACAATGAAACTCTAGAGTATTAATATAAGATGAGGGTCTGACGGTAAAAGGAGTAATGCCTCAACTGTAATTTATTCAGGCAGAATAACTATAAATGTGTAAGCAACAGCCATTATTATAAATTTTCCCTCATACATCAGCAAAATAAGCAGCAGCCCTGTTATTTTTTAGACTTTATAAGTCAGAAAAGTAGCAGGGCTGCTTTACTTTGTCAACGGTAAATGGCAGAAAGGGCTGAAATTGATAAAGGAAAAGCAGTTGCTGTAAAATGCCTGACATTGGGAACTTTTATTGGAAAATACTGCGATGAAAAGATAGAGGGAAATATACTTTGCAACTTGTGCAATGAAAAAGTGTGTTTTATAATCTTAGAAGCTGGTAAATATTTACTTATACAAAAGAATAGAAAGGAGGAAATCTATTGAAGAGGCTTAAGAACCTGATAATACCTATTCTATGTGTATTGGTACTGCTGATCTTTGCCGGGGAGCCTTTAAGAGAGGCAAATGCAAAAAGTCTGAGTCAGACAGTAGAAACTATAAGCACGGATAATAGTCTGAGCGGAAGAATAAACCAACAGGAGAGCAATATTTTAAATACCCTTACCGATAATATTAGTTTTGCCGGATTACCCGGAAAGGGGAGTAAGAACGAAGGAAAGTCAGAGTATGAGAATTTTTTAATTCAATATCTTAGTATGAATCATGTGAACCTGAGTGAGAATACATTGGCATTGGTAGACTCAAGGATGAACGAACTCAATTACCTGCTTCAGATGGAAAAGAAAGCGAAGGTAAGCGAACTCTCCACAGACAGTAAGGAGATTGCAGTGGGCCTTACCAAAGATATCTTTTCTGCCTGCGGGCTGGCAGCAGGTTTTAATCCGTCAGGAGACTTAATCAGTTTATCCGACAAGACCGGTAATCTGACCCTGGCAGATACGAATTCTTACAAACAGAGTATAAATTCAGGTATTTTATTGCTGGTTATTTCAATTGTGGGAATCCTTCAGGTGGTCTGCTATATCCTGTCGAGAAAATCACGAATAATGATAAAGGATGTGAAATACAATGGCTTTCATAAAGAAGAATATGCCCGGTAGATACCTGTTATTAGTCGATTGTATCTGTATTGTAATATCCTATGTACTGGCAGCCTGCATTCGTTACAGCCTGGTTATCAGATACTGGTATTATAATACTTTCGATTGGGCACTCATATTTACCATTCTTTTATACAGCGGAGTTTTTATTGCTGTAAATCCCTATAGGGGATTTTCAAAAAGAGGTTTTTTTGATGAGCTGGCCAATGTTTGTAAATTGAACCTGGTATTATCTCTTTCCATCACTGCATTTTTGTTTTTGACTCAGGAGGGAGCCGCCTTTTCCAGGCTGTTTTTTCTTCTGTTCATTATACTGAATGTACTGATAACCTACACTTCCCGTCTGTATTTTAAGTGGCTGCTTTTAGGCGTATATAAAAAGAGCAGTTCAAACAGTAAGATTATGATTATTACAACATCCGGCCAGGCAGCAGATATATTACAGCGCATCAGCAGTGAGAACACCTGGGAATATGTTGTTACATATCTGACAATTGCAGATATGGACCTGACAGGGAAATGGTTTCACGGCGTGCCGATAAAGGCAAATGAAAGCAATATGTTTGAGGTTGCAAGGAAAGAAGTACTGGATGGAGTATTTATCCATCTTCCCAGTGATTATGCAGAAACCACCAAATTGGAGAATATGATTGAACAGTTTAAGAACATGGGTATTGATGTAAGTCTGAGCATACACACTTTTGGGCTTAAGCTTTCGGAACAGACTATTCAGAATATGAGCGGGTATCATGTTTTGACCTTCAGTAATAAGGTCTTTAATGAATATCATTTACATATTAAAAGAATTATGGATATTTTAGGCGGTCTGGTCGGCTGTATTTTAACCCTTCTTCTGGGAGTCTTTATTGCTCCTGCCATTGTTCTTGAGTCACCGGGACCGGTATTTTTCTCTCAAACACGGGTGGGAAAGAATGGAAGGCGGTTTAAAATATATAAATTCCGCTCTATGTGTGCGGAGGCGGAAGAAAAAAAGGCAGGACTGTTAGCACAGAATGAGGTCTCGGGTCAGATGTTTAAGATAACCAATGACCCCCGGGTCACAAAAGTAGGAAATCTTTTAAGAAAGACCAGTCTGGATGAATTTCCCCAGTTTTTTAATGTTTTAAAAGGGGACATGAGTCTGGTAGGAACAAGACCTCCGACAGAAGAAGAATTCCTTTGTTATGAAGGAAGGCATAAAAGAAGACTCGCCCTGAACTGTGGATTAACAGGACTTTGGCAGGTAAGCGGCAGAAGTGATATAAGAGATTTTGAAGATGTTGTGAATCTGGATTTAAAATATATTGATAACTGGTCTCTTCGTATGGATATAAAGATAATTCTAAAGACCATCTATGTGGTATTGTTCGCAAGAGGATCAAGATAGCGGGAGGAAATAGCTTGGAGCGGCTTATAGACATTCACTGCCACATACTTCCGGCAGTGGATAACGGGTCTGTCAGTATGGACCAGACAAGAAGAATGTTAAATATTGCTTATGAGGAGGGTATTACATATATCATAGCTACACCTCACTACGGAGCGGGCTGTATTAATTCGGGAAACTCAGAGTTGGAAGCTAAGCTGCATATGGTGCAAAAGGCTGCAAAAGAAATAGACCCGGAATTTCAGATTGAACTTGGGAATGAACTGTTTTACAGCCAGGATATTGTTGAACATCTTCGAAAAGGAAAGGCTAAAACGTTAGCCGGTACCAGGTATTGCCTGGTTAAATTTTTAAAGGATGAGGAATACGGCTATATGAAATCGGGGCTTCACAGCCTGTTAATACAGGGGTATTATCCGGTGCTGTCCCATGTGGAAAGCTATAGGTGCCTGTATGAGAATTATGATGGGATTGCAGAGCTGATTAATCTGGGAGTTTATATGCAGATGAATATCAGAAGTTTAACCGGAAGTATTCTTGACCCCGGCGCCAGATTTGCAAGGCATCTAATGGCCAATGGTATGGTACACCTGTTAGGGACAGGTTATAGCTCGGACTTTATAAAGCCGCCTGGAATGAAAAAGGGGCTTTATTTTATCAGCAGGTATTATGGGGAGGAAAGAAAGAAGAACCTGCTGGAAAATACGGCAAGACTTTTACGAAATGAAAAGATAGAGCGGAAGCTGTTTCATTATGTTTAACTGCAGGCAATAAAAAAGGATTATACGGATTGATACAGAAAGCGAGGGCATTCATGGAACTGGAAAAAACAGAAGAGATTGAAATTGATATCAAGGAAATAATCTATGCATTGCTGGATAAGATATGGATTCTATTTTATGCGGCGATTATATGTGCACTGCTTGGAGGCATTGCGACGAAATTATTGGTTACACCGGTCTACTCCTCTACTACAAAACTTTATGTAATTAACAGGCAGGACCCGGATAAGACCATAACCAGCACAGATTTGTCGGCAGGAAGCCTTTTAATAAAGGACTTTGAAATACTGGTCACCAGCAGGCCCATATTAGAACAGGTGATACATGATTTAGACCTTAAGGTCAGCCAGGATGAGTTAGTAAAGGAAATATCCATTAACATACCGGAAGAAACAAGGATACTTGAGATAACCGTAAAGAATAAGGACCCGTTTATGGCGAAGAAACTTGCGGATAAACTGGCAGATGTTTCTGCAGAGCAGATGATAAGTGTAATGGATATTGAGAAAGTGAATGTTGTTGAGAGAGGACGTATTCCAACCTCTCCGACAGATAACAGCTTTAAGAAAAATATCATGTTTGGAGGAATATTCGGGCTGGGAGCATCTATGGTGTTAATCATCTTCCTGTATCTTAGCAATGATCATATAAAGACCAATGAAGATATTGAGAAATTCTTAAAAGTAGTTCCGCTGGCAGAAATTCCTTTGGAAGAGGATATTTTGAATACCAGAAGAGTCAGGGCGCAGTTAAAGAGAGCATACAAAAAAGGATACAAAGGAGGACTTAAAAATGCAGTCAGTTAATATTGAACTGGAAGCAAGCCTGGATTTCAGAAGCTATGAAGCCTATAACACCTTAAGAACTAATATTCAGTTCTGCGGCAGAGATGTGCAAACTATCTGTATCACAAGCTGTACCCCGGGAGAAGGAAAGTCTACCGTGTCTGTACGCCTGGCTGCCTCCCTTGCAGAAACCGGTAAAAAAGTTTTGTTTATTGATGCGGATTTAAGAAAATCAGTATTAATTAAACGGCTGAAAATTAATCAGTCCGTTATAGGTCTGTCACAATTCTTGTCAGGTATGAATACATCGGAGGAAGTTATCTATAAAAGTAATATAGAAGGTCTTGATATCATTTTCACCGGCCCGATGCCGCCGAATCCGTCAGACTTACTCAGCAATAAATATTTTAAGGGATTGCTGCAAAGCCAGCGGGAGGTCTATGACTATATCATCATTGATACGCCGCCTTTAGGGCTGGTGATAGACGGAGCAAATGTGGCGGAAAACTGTGACGGCGCGGTGGTGGTAATACAGGCAGATGCCAACAGCTATAAATTCGTTCAGAAGATTATCAAGCAATTGGAGAAGAGCAACTGCCGTGTCTTAGGTGCGGTGCTGAATAAGGTAGAAACAAGGCGTCAAGCCAGATATTACGGCAGGAACTATAAACAGTATTATGGTACGGCTTACGCTTCTGCGGATGTATAAAGCTGATTACTAAAATTATCATGAATCTATAGGAGAACCTATGAAGAAATTTATAATACTGGCAGGAATAGTAACCGCAATGCTCTTTTGTGCTCTTATTTATATTGTGGTAGGAGAAGATAAAACAGCTCCGGTAATTATGCAGGATAACAAGAATCTGGTTTATAAAGACGGAGAAGATGATAATTCACTGCTAAACGGTATAAGAGCGGAAGATGATACAGATGGTGACGTAACTTCAACAATTATTATAGGAGATATAGTGACCATGCCGGATAAAGAAGCAGCTAAGATTACCTATCTTGCAAAGGATAACAGCAATAATGTAGGGGAGCTGGAAGTTGTCGTACCCTTTGAACCAGGCATGGCAAATAATAGTACGACGGAAGTGACCTCTCCGGCGGAAGCGGCGGATGGACCGGCAAAAGAAGAACAGCAGCCGGTAATAAGTTTAACAGCAAAGGAAGCGGAGCTGAAAACAGGAGAAGAATTTCATCCGGAAAAGTATATAAAGGACATAAAGGATGACAAGGATTCGATACAGACATTGCTTCAGAATATTACGGTAACGGGAGATTATGATACCGGTAAAAGCGGAACTTACGTATTGCTAATAACCACCAGGGACAGTGAAGGCAATAAATCAGAGGGAGTGACACTGATCTTAAATGTAAAATCCTAACCTTTTAAACCGCACTCTTAGCCAAAGGAGGAGCCATGGATGGATATATAGATATACATACTCATATTATTCCGAAGGTGGATGACGGTGCAGAAAGCATGGAAACAGCACTTCGTATGCTGGCTTTGGCATACAGGGAAGGAGTTCGTTCCATGATAGCAACACCCCATGTAACATACAGGAAGAATGAGGACAGATACCGGCAACTAAAGGCTGCCTTTTTGACCTTGAAAGAAAGAGCGGAACAGGAAATCCCTGACCTGAAGCTCTATTTTGGAAGCGAGATATATTATAGCCAGGATACGGTACACGGCCTTGAAACAGGTGAAATACCCACACTTGCCGGCACCAGCTATGTGCTGGTGGAGTTCGCCCCTTCCTGCGAATACCGGTATCTGAAAAGCAGTCTTCAGAATCTTATAATGAGCGGCTTTAAGCCGATTGTTGCCCATGTTGAGCGCTATTATAATTTAAATAAAGAAATCGGTATGCTGGAAGAGCTGATTGCAATGGGAGCATATTTGCAGACCAATGCTATGAGCGTTCTGGGGGAGAATGGCAGAGAATCCAAAAAGGCTGCGAAGAAGTTCTTAAAGAACGGGCTTATACACTTTATAGCCACAGATAGTCATAATGAGAGTTCAAGACCGCCGAAGATTGAAAAGTGTCTGACAATGACAGCAAAGCGATACGGTGAAAAATATGCGGCTGAACTGTTCGCGAATAATGCAAGGAAACTCCTCAATGATCAATATATTTAAAGTACTGTTTTACCCTATCTCCGCAGATCTTTATGTTGCCGTTAATACTTATTTGATACCCTCCGCTCTTCCCGGATTACTGGCCCTTGTAACCTTTGATACTGCCTATCTGCTTCTCTTTCGAAATAGCAGAAAAAGCACCGGGTTGTTTCGCAGGAACAGTCAGCTTCTTTTATATCTGCTGTTTTTTTATCTGGCATTTGTTTTATACCTGACGGTATTATCAAGGCCGCCGGGCTCCAGAACCGAAGTGGACCTGATGCCGTTTGCAACGATATCTGTACGGGCGGCAGGCAATGTTTACGCAGCAGAAAATATTTTGTTATTTATACCTTTTGGGATTCTATACCGCCTCATCCCTCTTACCGTCAATAGGGCGGGAAAGTGTTTACTGAGCGGCTTTATGCTCAGTGCTGCTATCGAAACTGTTCAATTTATAACCGGAAGAGGTTATTTGCAGACGGACGATGTAATTTTAAATGTATTTGGTTGTTTTATTGGATATATTATTGGGAATCAGTTAATAAAATTAACAGACAGCCTTCTGTTACGTTCAGGATAAGGAGCAATATGAATACGAGAAGCATTGATATAAAAGAAAATATAATAGAATTATTTGAGTATTTAAGAAAAAGAATCCTTTGGATACTTCTTAGCGGGACCATTTTCGGAATGCTGGTTTGTGGTGCCTACTACTATTTTATACCGGATGAGTACCAGGCGGCCATTAAAATACAATCGGGAATGCAGGTAAGTAATGATTTTACCAGATTGATAAACAGCAGGCCTATTCTGGAACAGGTGATCTATGAGGCAGGGGCTGATATGACACCGGAAGAATTGGACAGTGAGTTTTTTATAACCATTGTCGGAGATTCAAGAGTAATGGAGATGGAAATAAACGATTATGATTCGAAACAGGCTGTGACTTTAGTCCGGGCTTTTCTAAAAGTAGCAAAGGCTGAGTATGGAAATATCTTTAATCTTAAAGTAGTGGAAGACACCGGTGAGGCCTATCCTCTTCCGAAAGAATATGCAGGAAGTTTTGCAAGAAGTTTTCTTGTAGGTGCAATTTTTAGCGCAGTCATTATTTCTATAAAATATTTGCGCAGCAGTAAAATACATAAAGCGGAAGAAATCACAGACTTTCTTCACATACCGATTCTGGCCGTACTGCCACGGTGGGATATACATAAAACGAAAGTAGGGAGGATTAGACATGAGAATTAAGGAAGGGTTTTTGCTCCGGGAAATTGCGGGCTCTTTTGTTGTAGTACCTATCGGACAGAGGGTGATTGATTTTAACGGACTTATGAGTCTTAACGAGAGCGGAGCTTTGCTTTGGGCAAGACTGGAGAAGGGAATAAAATCAATAGAAGAATTGGTAGGAATCCTATGTGAAAATTATCTGGTTGAAAGAGAAAAAGCGAGGGAAGACATTGAAATCTTCATAAATAAAATTTCAGAGAGAGGACTGATGGAAGATGGCAATGAATTGGGGGCAGTTAAGTGCACAGTTAACAATGAATTCGTTTAGGAACCAGTTACCCTTTATGGGGCAGTTTGAGCTGACAACAAGATGCAACTTTGGCTGCCGTATGTGCTACACCTGTTCCGGTCTAAGCCATAATTCTCTGAAAGAAAGAGAGCTGAGTGCAAAGAGCTGGATACACCTGGCAAAAGAAGCCTATGATGCAGGAATGCTCTTTCTACTGTTAACAGGCGGGGAAATCTTTTATCGGGAAGATTTTCGCGAAATATATGAAGAGATTACACAGATGGGATTTATCGTAAGCTTATACAGCAATGGCTCACTTATAACAGATAAGGTAATAAACTGGCTGGAGAAAAGACCTCCGTCTCAGATTGATATCACTCTTTACGGCGCATCTTCCGAGACCTATAAAAGAGTATGCGGAAACGCAAATGGGTTTTACAGAACATTGGAGGGGATTAAGCTATTAAAAGCTGCGGGAATTGAGGTTCAGATCAGGAGTACCATTATTAAAGAAAATCTCGCTGACCTTGATAAGATGATAGAGTTAGCGGAAGAATTGGATTTAAGGCTGAATATCGTGGACTACGTATCTCCGGGAAGAGAGATAAATGACCGGGATACCGGAAGGCTGGAGCCGTCTCTGCAGGCACAGCTCTTAAAGAAAATGGATGATTATTACGGCAGAGGCGGGACGGGGGTCAAAACAGAGGATTTATATGAAGATAAGGATAGTTATTTTGAAGCCCTGGACTGCTTTAAGGCTTTTGAAAGCCAGGGAGCCTTTCCCTGTAATAGCGGAAAAAATTCCTTTTTCGTTACCTGGGACGGCAGAATGGTACCTTGCCCTACCTTAACCAGGCCATATTCAGAACCTTTATCCCAGGGATTTTTAAATGCCTGGAAAGACCTTGCGGATAAGTGCGGTGAAGTGCCGGCCTGTAAGACCTGTGATAAATGCTCCTTAAAGGAGAATTGCAATACTTGCCCGGGCAGATTATTAAATGAAACCGGAAGCTTTGAAGAACCCGCTGTCTATCTGTGTGAGTTAACAAGAGAAAGATTAAAAATTCAAATATAAAGGAGAGAATATATGAAGGATTATGTGAAACCGGCTATTGAAATAGTGGAACTAAGACCCGAGGAGCGCTTAGCTTGCTGTACCGGCTGTTATAAAAATCCCAGTCAGTTAGCTAACGTTATAACCTGGCTCCTGCTTCACAGGCGCTTTTGCAAGGAAACTATAGTAGGTGCAAGTACGAGCTGTTAAAGCTTAATCGTGCTTTACACAAGGGGGACGTATGAAAAGTACATTAAAGATTGCAAATATTGTTATCTCTTTGGAAGCAGACAATATTAATCGTACGAACAAAAAAATGAGAGTGTTCGAAACAAAAGAACCGGCGGCAGAAATGAAAATTTCATACATACAGGCAAAAGAACTGGAATTGCCGGAAAACTATGTCTCTTTTGATGAAACTATGAAATGGTCAAAAGGGAACCAGGAAGATAGCGCCAATACACTTTATATCTGCGGCAATAATGCGGATGAGGTAATCTATCAGGTGGCTGCCGATTCGGACTGGAAAGAGGTAATGGTCACCTCAAACATTCGTGAGAGGAAGCCGGTAAATACCTTCATGAACTCTATCGGAGAAATAGCATTTCGAAACAGGATACTGTTCCATGAAGGTCTTGTAATCCATGGCTCTGCCATTGAGTGTGAGAACAAGGGGATAATATTCTCCGGCCCCTCCGGAACGGGCAAGTCGACCCAGTCAAGGCTTTGGAGAAAATATAAAAAGGCAGAGATGATTAATGATGACCGTCCGGCTTTACGTGTCATAGAAGGAGCTTCTTATGTCTTTGGTACCATGTGGAATGGGTCCAGCAAAAAATGCACGAACAAATCAGCTCCGCTGGCGGCAATTGTTTTATTGCAGCAGAATGCAGAAAATAAAATAGAAAGGCTTGCAGACGACGAGGCGGTAAAAAGGCTGATGCCAAGGAGCTTCCTGCCCTATAATAATGAAGAAAATATGGGAAGAGCACTTAAGAATCTGGAAAAGATAGTATCTGTTACGCCGGTATTTCTTCTGAAATGCAGACCTGACAGAGAAGCGGTGGAGTTATTATGCCAATGTCTGAAATAAAGGAAATAAAGACAGACAGCATGATGCCTGTCATAAAGAATCTGTTAAGAGAAGGCAAAGGGGTGCGTATTACCGTAACAGGAAATAGTATGTACCCTTTTTTGCGTGATAAAAAAGATAGTGTTGTACTCTATAGTACTTCCATGGATAAAGTAAAGGCCGGGGATATTATTCTCATAAAAAGAAAGGGAGGTAACTATGTACTGCACAGAGTAATACTGAAAGGGAAACAGTCCGTCTACATACTGGGAGATGCACAAAGAAGGATAGAAGGCCCTATTTGCAGTAACCAGATACTTGCAAAAGCGGAAGTGATTTACAGGGGTGAAAGAAAGATATCAGTAAACCACTGGTTTATCAGAAAACTCTCCTTGCTGTGGACAGTGGCTATCCCTTTTCGTAAAATCATAATGAAAAGCTATCGGAGAGTAAGAAACTGCCAGGTAGCAGTATTAAGCAGCTTTAAGAAATAATTGTCACTTCTGTTTGAATAGTACTGCAGTATTAAAGGAGCGGACGTATGAATCAGAAAATTCAAATACTAAAGTGGATGGGGGCCAAAACAAAACCATATATACGAAGTGTGGTACTTCTCATACTAATGGGATGTATATTGTCGTTCGTGAAAGTGTATATGGCATATGTATCAAAAGATCTGATTGATTCTGCCCTTATAAGGAATACAAAAGCAGTATTAAAAACAGGAAGTATATTTAGTGCGGCACTTCTTCTGCAGGTGGTCTTTAAATGGATATCAACTGACTTATCTGTGCGGACGAAAGAAAATATGGCCGGAAGCTTAAGAGAAAAGTTATATCGCCATCTCACCGGCGCAAGCTGGAATGAATATACCAAGTACCATACCGGTGATATCCAGATGCGTGTAATGGGAGATACCCAGATTACGGTAGGCGGCATTATAGATGGAATTACACAGGGAATGACCCATATAACAGGTATGGCAGCCGCATTTGTTGTACTGCTGCAATTTAACAGAAATATTGCACTGATTACCTTATTGTGTGGTCCTCTTTCCTTGATATTTATAGCTTTTTTTGGCTCCCGGTACATGTCCGTCCACGAAGATACGCAAGAAGCGGACGGCAGATACCGGGCGTATCTGCAGGAATGCCTGTCCCATATGCTCATAGTCAAGACCTTTGGTAAAGAGCAAGACAGTGCGGAAAAGTTAAGACAGATGCAAAGGGAGAAGAAAAAGTTTGCGATAAAGCGTACCTTCTCAACAACGGTGATTAATACAGTTACCATGATAGGAATTGGAATAAGCTTTCTCCTTATTTTTGTCTGGGGAATGACTTCTGTTTTTTCAAAAAACATAACAGTAGGTACTTTTACCGCATACATACAGCTAATCGCTCAGATGCTGATACCGTTTTTGGATTTGGCATTAATAGGTACTGGGTTTTTATCCGCTGCCGGTTCTTCCAGGCGGCTAATGGAACTGGAAAGGCTTCACACGGAAAAAACAGACTCCAAACCAGGCGTGAAGGATTTTGATGAATTAATAATAGATAACCTTAATTTCTCCTATGAAGCAGGCAAGCCTATACTTAATGAAATCTCAATCGCCGTCAAGGCAGGTGAGACCATTGGCCTGATTGGGGCCTCAGGGCAGGGAAAGACCACCTTAATCAACTTAATTATGCAGCTTTTAAATCCTGAAAAGGGCAGTATTCTTATAAAAAAAGAAAATACCATCTATAACCTGGAACAGTTTTCAATAAGAGATTTGATAACCTATGTACCCCAGGGAAATACACTCTTTTCCGGAACTATTGAAGAAAATCTGGTAATGGGCAGAAAAGAGGCAGAGGATAAAGAAAAGGAGGAAGCATTGAAGGAAGCCTGTGCGTGGGGCTTTGTGGAGGACTTGAAAGACGGATGGAATACGGTAATCGGTGAATATGGAATTGGTCTTTCGGAAGGGCAGGCTCAAAGAATTGCAATAGCGAGAGCATTCCTCAGAGAAGCGCCATTGCTGATTTTAGATGAGGCAACTTCCGCACTGGATATGGATACAGAAAAAGCAATACTTCGTAATATCAGAGAAAAGACGGAAAAGCGCACAAGTATTATTATAACCCACAGGCTCTCAGCACTTCGCTATTGCGACAGGGTATTTTCACTGGAGAAAGGAAGATTAAGAGAAAGAGAGCCTGCTAAGATATTAGCTGAGTTAAATGAAAATATCGGTTTTGCCTCTTTTTATTCGACTAGCGAAGCTTTAGCCAGGTAAGGAGCTTAATGCGGTCCGAATAAGCCGCTGAAGTCTCTTTGTCCCAGATAAACGCAAGAAGGGAAAGCTGTCCTATGTTATAAAAGCCCCGGTGTATCCAGGCGGCGGGAAGCAGAACCGGATACCTTTTAGCATAGCGATACTGATATCCGAGGTTAGCGGGAACAGGAAACAAAAATCTTACCACATTAAAGAAAGCAATTTTTTTATGGTCAGAATGGCTTGCAGCAGAGATTTTAGACGCAGAGACTTCAGATATAGCAGCATCCTGCCCGTCCTTTATGTATCGGAGAAGATTTCGAGAAGCTGCCCTCTCTTTTGTCCGTTTACCAAAAGCGCCGGCTTCTAAAATGTCTTCCGTAAGTTTATCCTGGAAAAAGATAAATTGCTCATCTGCTTCCGGCAATATATCCTCCGGCAGCGGCAGATCAAATAAATCATGGCATATGGCAAGAAGAGTCTGGGTGAATTTATCGTATCCGTAGAGCTCAACTTCATAAAGAATATTGTCCCAAATGATATCATTGGAATGAGCGGAGGCAAAAAGAGTAAAGTCACAGAGTTGTCTGAGCCCGATACCGCTGGAACATATGTGGTGAACAATATGAAATATCTGGTGTATAATCTGATCCTTAACTGACAGACTTAGCACAGGAGCTGAATCTAATAATTCTGTAATAGTATTTTCCCATACATGGGAAGTGAAATTCCCCTTGCTTTCCATTGCGGCATTATCCGTTAGGATGGTATGCAGTTCAATTTCGGGATATCTTTCATGGGTATAGGTAATATGACGTTCACTGGATTTACCCCTTTTGTAACCCAGTTTGAGCAGAGCCTCATGAGCCTTTATAAGGTCTTCGCTATGTACTAAAACATCTGCATCCCGCATAATGCGAAGCTCTTTCAAAGGATAATATTTTCTTAAAATCAATCCTTTTAATGCTATTAGAGGAATGCTTTGATTATGGAAATACTGAAAGACCCTCTCCATCTGGTCTAAATGCATAATCTGGAAGGCACCCTCCCGAAGCATTTCATACCTCCAGGTTTCAAGGAGTGCCGGTTCGGGCTGTAAGTGTTCGGGAAGTTCTTCTATTACGGGAAATAGTAATGTATGCACCTGGTGAGCTATTGCCTCTTTATAGATAACCTGCCAATCAGGAGATACTTCAGGAAGTTCAGGGGGGGTATTTGAAATAGCGGCAGACAGAAGTTTAATAAAGAACAGTGAATTATTTTGCATAAGCAGCTCCTTAACTAGAAAAAATTTACAATTATTATAACCTATTCAAGCAGTTTGGACAACCATTCTGATACGACAGAAAAACCGGGAATGAGAGAAAAAGTTTCTGAATAAGACAGGAAGTGAGAAAATGATACAAGACGTTATGAAAGTAGAATTACAATGCGGCGAATAGTTTTGCACGACTACAGTGCAGAAGCGAGGTGAAAAAATGGAGAGAGCAGTTGGACATAAGGGAAAAAGATTAAAGAAAATAGTGGGTATAGCGGCAGCGGTTATTGCCTTTCTTATACTCTGCATTTTTCTTTTTGCTCATAGTTATATCAGCAAGATTAACAGAGCGGAAGCTCTTTCAAAAAATGCGGTTATAGGAGAAAATTCTGCGCCAGCAGATAATCCGGAAGAGGATAGCAATTTAGAAGCAGATAGTTCAACGGGGGAGCCATCCATAAAAGACGCTTCAACAGAGCAGGTTTCCTCTGCGGAGGAGGCTATTCGCAAGAATATGGAAGATAAGAGCACCTCGGTCTTAGCGGATAAAAATGTGTTCAATATATTGTTAATCGGGACAGACAACAGAGAAAAAGGGGAGAATTCCCGTTCAGATGCTATGATACTGTTATCCATCAACAAGAAGAGTAAAACCATAACTTCGGCTTCTTTGCTTCGGGATATTTATCTCCAAATACCGGGGAAGAATAATAATAGATTAAATGCAGCCTATGCCTATGGCGGACCGACACTTTTAATGGACACGATTGAACAGAATTTTAAGGTGAGTGTAGACCGTTATGTTTCGGTGGATTTTTATGTGTTTATGGATATCATAGATGCTGTAGGCGGTGTGACCATTGATGTTACCAAAGAGGAAATACCTATTATCAATAACTATCTGGCCGAGCTTAACAGTTTAAAGGGAGAGAAAGAAGGAACAGATTACCTGCAGGAACCCGGCCAATTAAAGCTAAATGGGAAGCAGGCACTGGCCTATGCCAGAAACCGCTACATAGGAACTGACTTTGAGAGAACAGCAAGGCAGAGAAGAGTATTAAATGAAGCTTTCCAGAAAGTAAAGAAGCTGAACCTTCTTCAGTTGAACGGCCTCTTAAATAAATTACTGCCTCAGGTTACAACAAACCTGACGGAAGGAGAAATATTTTCAATGATCCTCTCCCTTCCCAAATATGCCGGTTATGAAATCAGCCAGAGTCATATACCGGCTGATAACTCCTATCAATTTATGCGTATCCGGGGGATGGAGGTCATTACCCTGGATTTTGATAAAAATATCAAAGCATTGCAGGAACAGCTGTATCCGGACCAGAGTAAACAGGAACTTACAGTAAACCGATAAAATATAATAGAGTATGGTGTTACTTGGTTGACTGAACCGCGCAAATGGTATAACATGGTGTAAACAGAGCAAAAAGGGGCAGTAACTTTGAACAGAAAACGATGGCTAGCCTGGATTCCCGCAATTCTGGTTATGATAATAATTTTTTTATTTTCTTCGGAAAATGCCAATGAGTCCTCCAGTTTAAGCGGCTCTTTGACAAAATCTATGGTTGAGGCGGTTATTCATACAGCGAATTTAACGGTAACTACGGCGGAGGAAGAGCGTATTATAGAGAGTATACATACCCCTGTAAGGAAGGCCGGACACTTATCGGAGTATACAATGCTTGGCATTACAATTGCCTTTGCCTTGATTTATTGTCATCGGCTGAAAGGAAGAAGGCTGTACCTGATAAGTGTTTGCCTTAGTATTCTTTATGCCTCCAGTGATGAATTTCACCAGTTTTTCACGCCGGGGCGTTCACCGATGGTGACAGATGTGGGAATAGATACAATTGGAGCCATAATTGGAATTCTTATCTGCACCCGGATATACCGTCATATTAATGCGAAAAAGAATGGAAAAAATTACTCTTGACAAAATTCTAAAAGGGTACTATTATAAAGACACAAAAAAATAAGGAAATTCTTCGGGGCAGGGTTAAATTCCCGACCGGCGGTATAGTCCGCGACCTGATACGGGGTAATAAGTGAAACAAAAACTTACCGGTATCAGTTGATTTGGTGCAATTCCAAAACCGACAGTATAGTCTGGATGTGAGAAGAAACTGATTGCAGAATATGCATCATTGCATGTACTTAAAGCCTCGAATTAATATTATTCGGGGCTTTTTAGTGTGCCGGAGGCACACATTTCTGCTGAAAGAATCTATATCCTTTATATCGTATAGATTCCCTTGGTCAGGGTGAGAATAACATTTTAAAATTGTTTTTCACACATAAAACCAGGAATTTCCTTCCCAAAAAGGAGATAATATTATGAAGACATCACAAAACAACACAATGAAAGAAAGCTATGTAAGAAGTTCTGTTTTTACTACAAAAGCAATGGTTACGATAAGTCTGTTAACTGCTTTGGCTTATGTATTAATGTTACTGGAGTCTCCTCCCTATATCGGCTTTTTAAGACTTGAATTCAGTGATATACCGGCGATTTTAGGCGCTTTCTGGTTCGGACCGGCAGCAGGAATTTTAATAGAATTTCTTAAGAACCTCATAAAAGGAATTACAGCCTCCAATACCATGGGAATCGGAGAACTTGCCAATTTTATTGTAAGTGTTGCCTATGTAGTACCTGCAAGCTTGCTTTTCCGTAAATTAAAAGGAAAGTCTAAGTCAGTAGCAGCCTTTGGCGTAGCAACCGTTTCTATGATGATTGTAGGATTCTTAATGAATTACTTTGTAACCATACCTTTGTATGCCAGAATGTACGGCGGCATCGATAATATCGTAGGCATGGCATCTATGGTACCTGGAATTAAGAATATGTTTACCTTAATCCTTATTGGGATTACCCCTTTTAATTTGGTAAAAGGCATCTTTCTAGGCGTAGTAGGTCATATAACTTATGAACTGCTGAAAAAAGTAATACGATAAAAAAATGACTTTTTAATTCATGCTTTATCTGCTATAATTGTCACATACTTCTAATGCAAGCAGTATCGTAAGTCAGCTTACGGTACTTCTTGGCGTTTTAAGAGAATTCACTGAGGACTGTGAGAATTATGATAATAGAAACCAATAGCAGGGAAGAAACCTTTGAACTTGGGAAAAGTTTAGGAGAGCAGGCAAAGCCGGGAGAGATATACTGCCTGTCAGGAGATTTGGGAACAGGGAAGACAGTATTTACCCAGGGCTTTGCCAGAGGACTTGGAATAATGGAGCCGGTAAACAGCCCGACCTTTACTATCGTCTCGGAGTATGAGGAAGGCAGATTTCCCCTGTACCATTTTGATGTATACCGTATTGAAGATATCGAAGAGATGGAAGAAATAGGATATGAAGACTATTTTTACGGAGAAGGCGTCTGCCTGGTAGAATGGGCTGAGTTAATAAAAGAATTGCTTCCTGATGCACTTACGTCAATTACGATAGAAAAGAACCCGGCAAAAGGCTTTGATTACCGAAAGATTACAGTCACCGGCAGTAAGCTCATAAAAGATTAAGAATCGGGTAAAGGCCGATAGAAATTATGATAAGCTTACCGTTTATGAAAGGAGTTACATGAAGATATTAGCACTGGACAGTTCAGGACTTGTTGCTTCTGTGGCTGTGGTAACAGAGGATAAAGTACTGGGAGAATTCACTGTCAACAATAAGAAGACCCATTCTCAGACCCTTCTGCCTATGGTAGATGAGGTTCTTAAAATACTTGATATGGATGTGAAGGAACTGGATGCAATTGCAGTTGCGGGAGGTCCGGGTTCTTTTACCGGACTGCGAATCGGCGCTTCTACCGCAAAAGGCCTGGCACTGGTTCTGAATATTCCGATAATTAATGTTCCTACCGTAGATGCCCTGGCATATAATCTGTATGGAACGGACCAATTAATCTGTCCCATGATGGATGCCAGAAGAAATCAGGTCTATACGGGTTTGTATGAATGGCAGGATGGAGAATTTAAGGTGGTAATTCCGCAATTTGCAGCAGAGGTGGAAGAACTGGCGGAAAAGCTCAATGAATACAACCGGGAAATTATATTCCTGGGAGACGGAGTAGAGGCCCAGCTTTCCAAGTTTGTGCCCTTACTTCAAGTTCCTTATTCCATCGCACCGGTTCATCTTTCCAAGCAAAGGGCAGCAGCTCTTGGTGCTTTAGGAACAGAATATTACAAAGCCGGTAAGATGCAGGATGGTGACAGTTTTGAGCCTGAATATCTCAGAGTGTCCCAGGCAGAGCGTGAAAGAGCAGAAAAACAGCAAACTTTATAATGTTTTTATACGACCTGAGAAAAGCAATCAATAAGTAAGGAATGTTTTTCTCAGGTTCGTTTTATTATATGAATTGGCGGCAGTGCCAATTATGTATCTGAAAGCAGCCGGGCTTATGGCGGGACAGTGAATGGTGGTTAGCTTAAAGATGAAAATGAAGAAGAGAAGTGTAGTTTGAAATCCCCTTTCAAACTACTTATTAAAGCAGTAACGCAGGCAGGTCTGCGTTATGCAGGAGGTATAAAATGGAAGTGCATCAGATGGTAATACGACAGATGAAAATGGAGGACATGGAGCAGGTATATGCAATTGAAAGCAGTTCCTTTTCAAGACCCTGGAGTAAGGAATCCTTCTTAAGTTCATTACAAAATCCTCAGAACCTTTATCTGGTAGCTGAATTGGATGGAATCATTCTTGGTTACTGTGGTTTATGGGGCATTGTGGGAGAAGGAGAGATAACCAATGTTGCTGTGAACCGCAAATATCGAAACCAGGGGGTAGGGGAAGCGCTCCTGACAGAATTGATAAGGCAGGCAAGAAATATGGATATCACAGCCTTTACACTGGAAGTACGCCAGAGCAACCTGTCTGCCATTCATCTCTATCATAAGCTGGGATTTGTCGAAACGGCAGTCAGGAAGAACTATTACGAAGCTCCGATAGAAGATGCACTAATAATGTGGTTGTAATTCCCACTGTAAATTTTCTGGATTTCAAGTTATAATAATCTTAAGAAGGCGGACAAGTTGGCGGGAGGAATAATATGAGAAACTTAAAGAGGGCACCAATTATTGATCATGATATCTATTGCAATGTTTGCGGAAAGAAAATTGCAATGGAGCATGGAATAATGAAGGAAGACGTATTTGAAGCAGCAAAAGAGTGGGGATACTTTTCAAAATACGATTTAGAGGTCCATAAGTTCAACATCTGTGAAGAGTGTTATGACCGGCTAATCGCATCCTTTAAGATTCCTATACAGAAAGCTCATAAAAGAGAAGCATTATAAGCAGAAAAACAATATAAAAGGACAAGCAGGAACACCAAAGCAAAAGGTGCGCCTGCTTGTTTTGATATATAGATATGTAAGGTTATTGAGGTATCATATCCCGGGGGTCAGGCAATACTCTGCACAGGTATGCCAATGTGTTTAATCAGATGAAATGTGTCTCGGGTTCATCAATTTTACAGGGCTTGCTAACTGATATGCATTGTGGTACTATTTAGAAAACGCTGTCTTATAAGGCAGGAAAACAGAAAATTATTTATTAGAGAGTTATGCAGTAAAGTGAGGAAAATATATGTTAGATGTTTGTTTGCTTGGAACCAGCGGAATGATGCCCTTGCCCAACAGGTGGCTGACGGCATTGATGACCAGATATAACGGTTCCAGTCTTTTAATAGACTGCGGAGAAGGAACCCAGATCGCAATTAAAGAAAAAGGATGGAGTTTCCATCCCATTGATATAATATGTTTTACCCATTATCACGGGGACCATATCAGCGGACTGCCGGGCCTGTTGCTTACAATGGGAAATGCTGACCGTACAGAGCCTGTGACTATGATAGGACCGAAAGGTCTGGAAAGGGTAGTAACCGCTCTTCGGGTAATTGCACCTGAGCTGCCCTTTGATATCAATTATATAGAGATTAACGGTGCGGAAGAAGAGTTCCGTATAAACGGCTATGTCATACAGGCATTTAAAGTGAATCACAACGTTCTTTGCTATGGCTACAATGTTCTGATAGAGCGGGGCGGAAGATTCTATACGGAGAAAGCCGTTGAAAATGAGGTGCCTCAGAAATATTGGAATAAGCTGCAAAAGGGTGAGACAATAGAAGCCGACGGCAGAGTATATACGCCGGAGCTGGTCTTAGGCGGGAAGAGAAAAGGAATTAAGCTGACCTATTGTACGGATACAAGGCCTATCGCCTCCATCAGCGAGCACGCAAAGGAAGCGGATCTATTCATATGTGAAGGTATGTACGGTGAAAAGGATAAAGATGATAAGGCAGCAGAGCATAAGCATATGACCTTTTATGATGCGGCGAGATTAGCGAAGGCTGCACAGGCAAAAGAACTCTGGCTTACTCATTATAGCCCCTCTTTAATCAGGCCCGAGGAATATATGGCGGATACCCGCGCTATTTTTGCCAATGCCAAAGCCGGAACAGACAAGAAAAGCGTTGTTCTGGAATTTGACCCCAATGAATAATGATTTTTAACAGAAAGGAATTGCCGAAAGTGTAAAGTTTTGTTCAGCTGTTTATGAACAGGTCTGTACACCAGGGCAGTCGTAAGAGAAATGGATAAGGATATATTGATTCTGGCCATAGAATCTTCCTGTGATGAAACAGCCGCCGCTGTTGTAAAGAATGGCAGGACGGTGCTTTCCAACGTGATATCATCCCAGATAGCACTTCACACCCTTTACGGAGGAGTGGTACCGGAAATAGCGTCCAGAAAACACATTGAAAAGATAAATCAGGTAATTAAAGAAGCTTTAAAAGAAGCAAACACAACGTTGGAAGATATTGATGCCATAGGTGTTACCTATGGTCCGGGACTTGTAGGAGCATTACTGGTCGGAGTAGCAGAAGCAAAGGCTATCAGCTATGCAGCTAAAAAACCTCTGGTAGGAGTGCATCATATAGAAGGGCATGTATCTGCCAATTTCATAGAACATAAAGATCTGGAGCCTCCCTTTTTGTGCCTAATTGTATCGGGAGGTCATACTCATTTGGTCGTAGTGAAAGATTACGGGAAGTATGAGATTATCGGAAGAACCCATGACGATGCTGCAGGGGAAGCTTTTGATAAGGTAGCAAGAGCAATCGGACTTGGCTATCCGGGCGGACCAAAAGTAGACAAGCTTGCCAAAGAAGGGAATAAGCATGCAATAACCTTTCCGAGAGCCAATATTGCAGATGCCCCTTATGATTTTAGTTTTAGCGGGGTAAAATCTGCCGTATTGAACCATCTGAATTCCTGTGAAATGAAAAATGAAGAAATAAACAGGGCTGATATTGCAGCTTCTTTTCAGGAAGCAGTTGTAGATGCGCTTGTTACTAAAACTCTGGCTGCGGCAAAAGACCTAAAGCTGTCTCAAGTCGCTATGGCAGGAGGAGTTGCGGCTAATTCAGCCTTAAGGGAGGCAATGGAAGAAGGGTGTAAAAAGAAAGGTCTTAAATTATATTATCCTTCGCCGATATTCTGTACGGACAATGCTGCCATGATAGGAGCAGCAGCCTATTATGAATTCCTTGGGGGAACCAGACATGGTCTGGACCTGAATGCAATTCCCAATTTAAAAATAGGGCAAAGATAATGCCGCCTTTGTTAATCCTGGGTACCCGCCGGTTATTTGCATAACAATGTGCTGGCGGTATTAATATAACCGGAGAAAAAGGAGATAGAATGGGACAAGAGAAAATAAGTGCTATCCTGTTAGCCGGAGGAAGCGGTAAAAGAATGCAGTCAGATCTCCCAAAGCAGTATATGCTTTTAGGAGAGAATCCGGTTTTATACTATTCCCTGGCTGCCTTTGATAAGAGCAGTGTAGACGAAATCATACTGGTAGTAAATGAAAATGATATAGAATATCTGAAGAATAATATTCTGGGGCAGTACCCCTTAGAAAAACCGGTGCATGTTGTAACGGGAGGAGAAGAGCGGTATCTCTCCGTCTATAATGGGTTAAAAGAGATAACCGAAGGGGATTATGTTCTGATACACGACGGAGCAAGGCCTTTTATAACTACAGAAATGATAGAGGAGATAATAGTAAACCTGAAGGAGCACCCAGCCTGTGCGGTAGGTGTTCCAGTTAAAGATACAATTAAAATTGTTGACACAACAGGAACAATTGTGGAAACGCCGGATCGCAGTATGGTTTGGGCGATTCAGACACCTCAGGCATTTTCGCGCTCTCTGATTTCCCGTGCATATGATATGCTCCTGGATAAAATACAAAAAGATGAGCAAGATAAGAAGATATCAGTAACGGATGATACAATGGTTCTTGAATATACTTTAAATTATCCGGTTAAAATGATTATGGGCAGTTATAGAAACATAAAGATAACGACCCAGGAAGATATGATTATAGGAGAAGCACTTTTACAGCGTAAAAGTTGAGAATTAATCATAACTTTTAAAAAAATTACAACAAAAGATACAAAAAAACAAAAAAATAAGCTTAAAAGTGCTTGACATGTTTTGCAAGTTTTGCTATACTGTTCAAGCAGTGTTCGGAGAGGTGTCCGAGTGGTTTAAGGAGCCGGTCTTGAAAACCGGTGATTCCGAAAGGGACCGTGGGTTCGAATCCCACCTTCTCCGCTGATAAGAATTCTGTTAATTACAAAAGTCTTATCTTCTATATATAATATGTAGTTATAAAATCAGCCATTATGGAGAAGTACCCAAGCGGCTGAAGGGGCTCCCCTGGAAAGGGAGTAGGTCGTTAATAGCGGCGCGAGGGTTCAAATCCCTCCTTCTCCGTTGGTTTTACCGACAAAAACAACTTCTGAAAAATAAATAAAAAAGTTGTTGACAAGCTCTGGTAAGTGTGATAAGATAGTCGAGCTGGTGCAAGACACCGCCGCCTTACAAAAGAGGAAAAGCGGACAAAACCTAGCAAAAAGCAATATAGAACCTTGATAACTGAACAGTGAAACAACCCTGAAATTTTCTTTAAAATTTCATTGAGAGATGAAGAATTCGATTCCTTCTTATTTATAAGAAGATAAGGATTTTGAGTCAATCATAAAGAACCGTATCAGAAATGATACAACCTTAAAAACAGTAAGCGTTTGTAGGTAGCACTATGAACGACGGAAATTAACTTGTTTAAATCTTAGATTTAAAACAGCCAATGTTAATTCTGAAAATGATTAAACTTTAATTTGAGA
>JAEXGM010000140.1 GCA_023450835.1 Bacillota bacterium
GTTTTCTCTGCATTGTTTTCCTACCTGTTAAGCATACTAATGCTTCATATCAGTCAGAAAGTAACAAAGCGCATTCGAAATGATGTCTTTACAAAGTTAACGGAGCTGCCTGTTAATTTCTATGACACCAAGCAGGCTGGAGATATTATAAGCCGTATTTCTTATGATATTGATGTCATAAGCACCTCCTTATCTACAGATGTAGTACAAATAATGGCAAGCGTTATAACTGTTATCGGCTCTCTTATAATGATGATAATGATATCCCCCGTATTAGTCCTTGTAATGCTTGTCACCATTCCTCTTTCCATCCTTTACACCCGCTATATGTCAGGAAGGGTAAGACCCTTATATGCCATCAGATCGGAAAAATTGGGAGGTCTGAATGGATTTGTCGAAGAGATGGTCTCCGGTCAAAAGACTATCCGGGCGTACGCAAGAGAAGAGGTTATTCAGGAAAAATTTAATACCATCAATAACGATGCGGTGGAGGCCTATTTTAATGCGGACTACTTTAGTAGTATCGTTGGTCCGACAGTAAATTTCATTAATAACCTTTCCTTATCCTTAGTTACTGTATTTGGCGCTGTCTTATTTTTGCTGAGTCAACTAACTCTTGGAAGCATTTCTTCTTTCATTTTGTACTCCAGAAAGTTCTCCGGGCCTATTAATGAAGCTGCCAATATTGTGAGCGAACTTCAATCCGCAGCGGCAGCGGCAGAGCGGGTATTTAAGATATTAGACGAAAAATCTGAGCTAGCTGATTCCCCTCAGGCGAAAGAATTAACTGTTGAGAAAGGCAAAGTACAGTTAAACAATGTTACTTTCGGCTATCTAAAGGATAGGATAATCTTAAAGAATTTAAATATGGAGGCAAAAGAAGGAAACCTTATCGCAATCGTAGGTCCTACCGGAGCCGGCAAAACTACCATTATCAATCTTTTAATGCGCTTTTATGATATCAGCAACGGTAATATCATTATAGATGATCAGAATATAAACGAAGTTACAAGAGGAAGTCTCCGCAGGGCTTATTCTATGGTATTACAGGATACCTGGGTATTTCATGGTACAATATTTGAGAACATTGCCTATGGTAAAGAAAATGCTACCATGGAGGAAGTGGTAGACTCAGCGAAAGCAGCGAAAATCCATTCCTATATTAAAAAACTGCCAAAGGGATACCATACTATACTGGACGAAGACGGTATCAATATGTCTAAGGGTCAGAAACAGCTTTTAACCATAGCCAGGGCAATGCTGATGGATTCCAAGATTCTGATATTGGATGAGGCCACCTCAAATGTTGATACCCGGACAGAAATTCAGATACAAGCCGCCATGCGTAAGCTGATGGAAGATAAGACCTGTTTTGTTATAGCTCACCGGCTTTCAACAATTAAGAACGCCGACCTTATCCTGGTAGTAAATGACGGCAATGTAATCGAGCAGGGTACTCATACCGGGCTTATGGAGAGAAGGGGTTTTTACTACCAGATGTATTCTTCTCAATTTGTATAAATATGTAATTACCAAATGGCTTTGTTCTGAAAAATAAATATCTAAAAATAGGACTTGCCAATCGACCTATTTCTTAGTAAAATATATTAGGTTGCCACAAAATAGCAACTTATAACCATCCATCCGGTGTATTGAGAAAGGTGGTCGTTAGCTTGAAGAATATCAAAGAGCATATAAGACTTGGACAATTTAAGCCGGTATATCTCTTATATGGCACAGAAAGCTATCTAAAGAGACTCTATAAAGATAAATTAAGAACAGCTATCCTAACCGACAGCAATGAGATGAATTATTCCTATTTCGAAGGAAAAGGTACAGATATACTCAAAGTCAGAGAGATTGCCGAAACCCTTCCTTTCTTTAGTGATAAGCGCCTTATTATTATCGAGAACAGCGGGCTCTTTAAAAATCAAAGTGATTTGGCTGACTATATTAAAGATATTCCTGAGACTACTCATATCGTCTTTGTGGAATCAGAGGTAGATAAAAGAAACCGCCTGTATAAAGCTGTGAAGGATATCGGTACCATATCGGAAATGAACAGCATGGATGAGGCTAATCTGAAACTCTGGGTAGCCACCCTCTTAAAACAGGAAGCGAAGAAGATAACCGAAGAGAGTATTCTTTATCTGCTTAGCAAGACAGGAACGGATATGGACAATATCTGCAACGAAGTTGAGAAGTTAGTATGTTATACCGGAGAAAGAGAGATTGTGACCAGCCAGGATATTGAAGAAGTATGTACTTCACAGATATCCGGTAAAATATTTCTGATGGTTGAGGCAATCGGAAACAAAAGACAGAAACAGGCTTTGGACCTATATTATGATTTGCTGGCACTAAAAGAAAAGCCCATGTCCATCATGTTCCTGATATCCAGACAGTTTAACATCCTTCTCCAGGTAAAAAATCTGCTTTCCTTAGGTTTTAATAATAATTCCATCAGTGAGAAGACCGGTTTAATGCCATTTACCATCGGAAAGTATGTAAGTCAATGTAAGAACTTTAATGAGAAGACCTTAAAAGGAGCACTTACCTATTGCGTTGACATGGAAGAACAGGTAAAGACAGGGAAAATGCAGGATAGTATTGCTGTTGAGCTAATTATTGTAAGATTCAGTGCGGCTTAATATACTTAAGACAAGATAGCTGATTAGCTTGTTTTATATCTATCCATAATTAGAAGCAATAATTAAAAATAAATCTGTTATATTCAATCAATCCTTTGGATGTTTAGTCTTTATTACCAAAGGATGATTAAAATATATATTGGAGATGTATCGAAGAGGCCGTAACGAGCTTGACTCGAAATCAAGTTGTCCGCAAGGGCACGTGGGTTCGAATCCCACCGTCTCCGCTTAGTGAAACAGCTTGAAACTCAGTAATATAGGAGGTTCAAGCTGTTTTTTTGCCCTACGGTATCTTACCGCTGTGAAAGCAACACTTAGCAGAAATCTACAGGTCTTTAAATAATGTAAAACGTTCGCTATAGTTTACTATAGTAAACAATTGTTTGCTTTTATTATATATGTTGGAGGTATTATGAAAAAAATTGGATGGATAGTACTGTTTATACCTGTGGTAATTGTTTTGATAATTATTTCTCAGTTTATCATAACCCCGATTGAGAATAATTTATCCTTAATCAAGTTTTCGAGTCAATTAGATGACTTGAAGCAAGTACAAGGTGTAACATTTTTAGAGAAGCAATCAATTTGCGGAAAATTAAATGGAAACGGAAATGGAATGGATTTTTTGGCATGTATGCTTGTAAAGTCAAACTTAACAGCAGAAGAACTAAAAAACTTATATAACAATCCCCATTACAAAACATCTAAGAAAGGAAGTAACAGCATAGTTGAATTTGAAGTGGTGACTGTTACTCAAAATAAACTGGATTCTGAGTTTTTAGAACATCAAGAAATTACCTTTAATAAATTAAAAGGAATTACAGATTTTTCAGACTATTATGCCTTAGTGATATATGATGGCGGTTATTCTGCTGATTTTGATATAAGAGGACACTGAATACTAAAAAATGTAATGTCTGTTCACCTTCTTAGACGATTATGAAACGGAGGGAGTTGTCAGTTGATTTTGACAACTCTCTTTACGTTTCTCCATTTCAAGCCAACAATTTCACTTCTGCAAAGTCCATAGAACAGACCAGACAGAACTGCAAGTTCCAGCCAGGTACCCTCTGCCAGACATATACAATCCAGTGCCTCTTCCGGAAGCTAAAACTGCCAATACGAGTACAGCATATAATCTGAAAGTTTCTGTAAATCCATATAAGAAAACCTTTTATCAATCTCCGATACCGCAAGATTTTCAAAAATCCTACCGTTCATATAGAAATAACATAGTTTACAAAAAATGTTTAATACACCGTTTATTATAAGTTTTTGTAAAAAGTGTAAAATAACTATCATAATAGTTGACAACTTGTAATATTTGACATATTATGATTTTAGGGACGAGTAAAATACTTACAAAGGGTTACTTAATATCATCTTGTGAATCGCATAAGTAATTTTAATTTTTATGGTTTTAGAGTATAATAATATTATATTTTTAAATTCATGGCATTATTAAAATTACTTTTTTTGTATATTTTTTTCTATCACAATTCAGATATTATATACCGGAATATGTTCATATCCGGATATCCCCTTAAAACTTTAGATATTATTTAAAACTTATATTTGTATTTAGTTTAAAACTGAATGCTCTATTTTTAGTACCCAAAATTATTGAAACACAAATTGATTTTTTTATTTTTCAATCTTTTTTATTTGTGGCAGCAGTGTGAACCGATTTGCAACAGAAGAGGGGGGTAAAATGAGTAAAAAAATGTTTATTAAGTGCAGTAAGTGCGGAGATGTACAAGAATCGGTAAGGATGGCGGAAAGTTATTATGTATGCGGAAATTGCGGAAATTATGAACCATTGTTTTTTGACACGAGAATTCAGTTTTTAGTCGATAAGAATTCCTTTGTTGAGATAAATGGGAATATGGGTTTTAAAAACCCGATTCAGTTTCCGGAGTATGACGTAAAGTATGAAAAGGCAACATCCCAGACGAGTTTAAAGGAAGGGATAATAACGGGAAAAGCAAAAATAGCTGACGAGGAGGTCATGCTTGGAATAATGGACGCGCGTTTTATCATGGGCAGCATGGGAATCGTGGTAGGTGAGAAAATTACGCGTTTGTTTGAAATTGCCAGGCAGGAACATCTCCCCGTCATTTTATTTTCTGCCTCTGGCGGTGCAAGGATGCAGGAGGGAATTTATTCGCTGATGCAAATGGCTAAAACAACGGCAGCAGTAACAGACTTTCAGGAGGAGGGAGGCTTATTTATCAGCTATCTTACGAATCCTACTATGGGAGGTGTAACAGCCAGTTTCGCATTGCTTGGAGACATTAATTTAGCAGAGCCAAGAGCGTTAATTGGTTTTGCCGGACCAAGAGTTATTGAGCAGACAATTCGTCAGAAGCTGCCGGACGGTTTTCAGACAGCAGAATTTCTTTTAGAACATGGTTATCTGGATGACATTGTAGAGCGATGTGATATGAGGTCTTATATTACAAAAATTCTGAAACTACATAAAAGACCCCAAAGCCAATACGGGGGAAGCAGAAAAACTTTAAGGGGGTATTCAGTTGTTAATTGAATTAGAGAACAAAAGAAATAACAAAGATGAAGTGAATGCATGGGAAAGAGTAAAAGTCTCAAGAAGCAGTGAACGTTTTAAAGCAATTAATATTATTGAACAGGTTTTTGATTCCTTTGTAGAACTTCATGGTGACAGATATACAGGCGATGATAACTCTATGGTTTGCGGAATCGCTCTTTTTGGCAACATACCGGTAACGGTTATCGGACAGGAAAAAGGCAATGGTATCGAGAATATGAAATACCGGCAGTATGGAATGAATAATCCGGAAGGTTACCGAAAATCCGTTCGCTTAATGAAACAGGCAGAGAAATTTAACAGACCGGTAATCTGCATTATAGACACACCGGGTGCCTATCCCGGCATATCGGCGGAAGAACACGGACAAGCTGAAGCCATAGCAAGAAACTTGCAGGTAATGATGAACTTAAGAGTGCCTATTTTATCTTTTTTTATTGGGGAAGGCGGCAGCGGAGGCGCTTTGGCACTGGGAGTTGCCAATAAAATGATTATTTTGGAGAATGCCTGTTTTTCCGTTGTTTCACCGGAAGGGTGCTCAAGTATTTTGTGGAAGGATGAAAAAAAAGCGGCTGTTGCGGCAGAACTCCTTCGAATGACTTCTACAGATCTTATGAAAGTCGGTATCATTGATGAAATCATTTCAGAAGAAGGAACCTTTTTAGACATTTGCAAAGAAATTTCACTTTGTATAAGCAATATTTTAACGGAATTTTCCGCTCTGACAGAAGAAGAAATTGTAGAGCAAAGAAAGTTGAAATTTAGAAGCTTTGATAAAAAGTTCATGGATATAGTGGAAGAACAAATAGAAAATCTGTGTGAAGAAGCATAAAAAGGAGCTAAAGACTATGGAAATCCAGGAAATCAAAGAATTAATCGATTATTGCGAAACAAAGGAACTTGCATATTTTGAGATAGAAAGCAGTGATACAAAATTAGTATTTGCAAAGGCTGGTTATAATCCTTTGGGCTGCAAAGACTTCACCAATAAAGGCCTGACTCACATAGCAGCTGTTTCTTTGGAAGAAGCCGTCACCAAAGAATTAGCGGGAGAGACTCTAAAAGCAAAAGATAATAAGGATATTAAGAACGGAACAGAAGCCATTGAAAAAGACAAAGAAATAATACAGATCAGATCTCCTTTTGTAGGAATTGTAACTATTTCAGAAAAAATCATAAAAGGAGACCATAAGGTTAACGCCAAGGACGTCCTTTGCTTTATTGAAGCCATGAAAATTTATAACGATATCCATTCCCCTGTAACCGGTACTATAAAAGAAATCTATGTCGATGATAAGAGTATTATTGAATATGATCAGCTAATAATGGATATAGAGGTTGATAAGCCATGAGTACAGAATATAAAAAAATATTGATAGCAAACCGGGGTGAAATTGCAGTCAGAATCAATAGAGCCTGCCATGAATTAGGCATTGAGACTGTAAGTATATACTCCAAAGGGGATGAAGGAGCACTTCACACCAGAGTTACGGATTATAAGGTATGTGTGGGGAATGCCAATGGAAAAGAATCTTATCTGAATTCCTATAACATTCTTTCGGCAGCAGAAATATACGGGGTGGATGCAATTCATCCGGGTATTGGCTATTTTGCAGAGAATGGGGACTTCGCTGAATTATGTAATAACTGTGATATTGATTTTATAGGACCTGGAATTGATATCTTAAGGCTTATGGGAAATAAATTAGAAGCCAAAAAAATCGCAATAGAATGCGGGGTTCCCGTTGCCGGCGGCAACTGTATAGAAGTACGGACGACAGAGGATTGTAAGCGGTACATAGAAGAAGTAGGACTGCCTGTTATTTTAAAAGCTGCCAATGGCGGAGGCGGCAAGGGAATTAGAAAAATACATGACTTAAATGATCTGGAAACAAGTCTTTTGCAGTGTAAGAAAGAAGCGGAAAATACCTTTGGCGATGACACTATCCTGATAGAAAAATTTATCGAAAATGCAAAGCATGTGGAAGTGCAGGTTTTAGGCGATGCTTATGGCAATGTGATTTGTCTCGGGGAAAGAGAATGCTCTATACAAAGAGCAAACCAGAAGTTAATAGAGGAAGCAAGATGTGAAAGCCTTCCCGATAGTGTCAGAGAGAAGCTTTATGAAGACAGTATCGCGATTTGCAAGAGAATTCGTTATTGTGGTCCAGGTACTATTGAATATCTATATCTTAGTGACGGTTCTTATTACTTTATGGAAATGAACACAAGGCTTCAGGTAGAACACCCTATTACAGAGATGATTACAGGGGTGGACCTGGTGAAAGAACAGATAAGAGTTGCACAGGGATTAGCCTTAAATTATGAGCAGAAAGACATTACCTTTAGCGGCTATGCCTTGGAGTGCAGAATTCTGGCTGAATTTTTTAATCATACCTTCGTTCCCTCCTTTGGCGAAATTACAAAGTGGTATGCACCGGGAGGTCCCGGTATCCGTATTGATACCGGTTATGAGATTGGCAATAAGGTAACACCTTTCTATGATTCACTGTTGGCTAAGGTGTGCTGCCATGGACTTACAAAAGAGGATGCCATCAAAAAGATGTTGTGTTCTCTGGAAGAAATGGCTATTGAGGGAGTACGGACGAATATCGCATTTATGAAAAAGCTGATAGGAAGCTCCCAATTTGCAACGGGAAGTTATAATACTTCCACCATAGACAAGCACGTGAAAGAAATTATAACCGCATAGAAAGAAAGGTAATACCTTATGATTGTTAACTGCAGCATAAAAAGACCTGTTCTTAAATACGAACACACTTCTTGCGAGTTGGTGATTTGCCTGTGCCAATTAGAAGAATATGACACAGAAGCAGATTATTCATTTCTTCTAAATACCCGGGAAAGGGAGTATTACAGTAAGCTTCACTATGAGAGAAAAAGAAAGAGTTATATACTGGGCAGATATGCGGCAAAAACAGCTGTAAAGACTGCTCTGAATATAGAAAGCCTGACTGAAATTGAGATAAGAAACGGAATTTTTGACCAGCCGTTGATTCGGTGTGATAAAAATGAAGATCTGATAGTAAGTATCTCCCATTCCGACAACACTGGAATTGCAGTTGTATTTCCCGATAGTTTAAGTGTCGGAATTGATATTGAAAAGATTAATCCCGATAAATATCAATTGCTGGAGAATATGATGAAAAGTTCGGAAAGAAATTGCCTTGGACCGAGGGAGGTTAATATTAAAACTCTTACTATGCTATGGGCGGTAAAAGAAGCCTTGTCAAAATGCATTAAGACAGGATTAACCTTATCAATGGATTTTTTTGAAACAAAAAACCAGCTTCAGTCAGATGGCTATTTCAAGGGAGAATTTGTACATTTTATTCAATATCAATATCTGGCAGTGGAGATAAATGACCATATAGCTGCTTTGGTCTATCCGGTCAAGTCGGTATTAACTGCAGAAGAAGAAATATTAGTTTAACCTTCAGATATTTAGAATGACATATTGAGCGACAAAAGGGAAGGAGGGGGTGCCGTGGAAAAAATCATCAACCGGTTTAACACCAGATGTTACGGCTTTTCTAATTGGTGTTATTTAATTGAAAGTATGGCAACCTCTTCGGCAGTGATTATTGATCCTGCGTGGGAATTTGATATTTTTGAAAAATTTTTAAAAAGAAGAAATCTGAAGGTAGAAGGTATATTGCTGACCCATTCCCATTTTGATCATGTCAATCTGGTGGAGAAATTTATAGATACCTATCATATGCCGGTATTTATGTCCGAGGCGGAGATTGATTATTATAATTTCAAATGCCAAAATCTCAGGTCAGTAAAGCATAATCAGAAATTGCTCCTGAAAGATATAGAAATAAATTGTTATCTTACACCCGGTCATACTGCAGGAAGCACGTGCTTTGGCATAGAAGAGAATTTATTTACCGGAGATACGGTGTTTTATGAAGGATGCGGGATCTGTAATACGGCCGGCGGTTCACCACAGGATATGTTTCACAGTATTCGGTTCATCAAAACATACTTCTCTGATAGAACCAGAATATTCCCGGGGCATGTATACGGAACTTCTGTAGGACAGTCTTTAATGAATGTGAAAAGGGATAATATTTATTTTAACATTAAGGATATCGAACAATTTGAACAATTTCGTATGCGCAAAGGGCAGAGCGGATGGTTTCAGTTTAAGTAACCAGGAGGAATAAGGCTTGAATCCTAATATAATCTTTATGTATTCCGGGCAAGGTTCCCAATATAAGAATATGGGGCGGGAGCTGTATCAATTGGACCCGGTGTTTAAATATTGGATGGACAGGTTGGATAAATACTTTATAGGCTTTACAAAAAGCTCGTTCTTTGACAGGTTCTATGGTGAAAGTGCAAGCACTGAATTAATACATACTCATTTGGCTATTTTTATGGTGGAATATGCCATGACACAGGTTCTGCTAAGCCAGGAGATTTATCCGGATGCTGTTATTGGCGTAAGCCTTGGAGAATTTACATCCTCCGCTGTAAATGAAAGAATTGACCCGTTAGCTTGTATGGAGCTTATATTTCATCAAGCTGACATGATTACCAGATTTTGTCCGAAGGGCAGGCTCCTGTCAATTCTCACGGATTTTAGTATCTATGAGGAGCAAACAGAACTGTATGAGAATTCAGAACTGGTCTCTCTTAACTTTAAGAACAACTTTACAATAGCCGTAAGAGAAGAAGAGGTTGAGAATATAACCGTTTTTCTAAATCAGAGAAAGCTCAGCTATGTTCCCCTTACGGTAGAATATGGTTTCCACTCATCACTGATTGATAAGGGCGAAAAATCTTTTCTGGATTACCTTCACAGCAATGAAAAAAGGTTTTCTAAAACATTGGATACCCCCTATGCCCAGTATTCCAGTGCTTTGGCCGAAAGCCTGAAAGACGTCCCGGCAGATTTCTTCTGGGAGGTTGTCAGAAGACCCATTGATTTTCAAAATACAGTAGTAAAGGCGATTAAGGCTAACAGTCCAAATTTCATGGTGGATTTAGGACCCAGCGGGACCTTGGCAACCTCTGTAAGATATCTATTGAAAGAGGAGAATGTCAGGCCTTATACAATTTTAACCCCCTATGGGGGTGCCGTTAAAAATCTCGAAGCATTGTATCAGGCTCTGGATAATTAGTGTGATGTCCCATTCATAATCAGCTAAACAGTACTGCCTATTTTGCCATCCACTGCGTTGTCGTCAGTCAGCGTAGCCACCGCTACACTTCCCTCCTCCGCTTTGCGGAGTGACAAAATAATCAGTGGGTACTGAATTAAATGAAATTTATGCAAAGTAGTATTGATAAATGACAGGTACAGAATCAAAAGATTTATACTAGGAGGAAATGTTATGAAAGCGTATGTATTTCCGGGACAAGGTTCCCAGGTGAAGGGTATGGGCAATGAGCTGTTTGATAAGTAC
>JAEXGM010000022.1 GCA_023450835.1 Bacillota bacterium
GCATAACTTTAAAACCTCCTATCAGTTAAACTTAACTCCGTTACCGTCTGCTAAGTTAAACTTTATAGGAGGGATGTTAAATCTGCCATCGTCCTTATGATAAGTAAAGGTAAAAATTGTATCAATAACTCTTAAACTTGCTCCTCAGCATGCTTTCTTTTTACCTTATATGTAATAAGTAACGGCGTACCGATTTCATCATATGTAATTTTATTGACGCTTTATATACTTGAAAACGCGCAAAATGCAGTGAGTTAACTTTAAACAGGAGCCAACGATACATGTTGACTCCTGACCTTAATTAATATATTTGTGCATCAAACAATATCAAGAAAAATGTTCATTAAGATTTCTTGTGTAAAATAAATTTTGATGGAGATCCATTTATTTACTCAGCCTCAATGTAAGCTAAATGATTATACATAACCATAGACTCTCATAAGATTCTGATATAATCGCCATATCTTTTGAGACATTATCCATCCATTAACCCATCCGAATTACCAAAACTTACCAGATTTAGCTACATTGCTGCCAAACTTACACCGCTGGTGTGGTCCCGCTGGGCAAATCTTATAATATAAAATATTTCTAGGAAACCCATAGGGAGTCTTGAAACCTTCAGTAGTCAATTACCCTAATAAAATTGTAATCAACCACTGCTTAAATGATTCTATATTGACTACTCCAATCTTAAAACAATTTTTTTACATTTAATTTTTATCAAGATACATGGAAAACAAATAATACCTTGCTCAAAACAGTTATCTACAAGCTTTTTGATATATCCATATCCCCATGCCCATCCAGAATCACTTTCAGTATATTTTTCAAAAGTAAATTTACTAACCTTTTGATATATAATTGTATACACTTTCCTATCTTTAGGGGTTATAATCTGCAACTTAATATCACACAGATAATTTTTATTTGAAAGATATCTGTTAACTGATAAACCTGCTATTATAGAGTCATGCAAAAAATCATTCTTTTCCAAAAAATTAGTAAGCTTTTTAGAAAGATATTTTTTACACAGGGTATATTCTTCTTCAAATTTATCTATAAATTCATCAAAAACACTATCATCATAACCATTATTATCCTTCAGTGAATTTAATATCATCATAAAAGTACTATCTAGTTCCATATATTAATTCTCCTATTTTACATTTTATAATTGAATAATCTGGACTAATTAAGTTTCATACAACTATATTTATTATGGACACACGGCATTAGCCGGGATTGTCCACCATAGTGGAGGCAGTAATGATGGTGCAAACCTAACTATTCTATAAGCAATATAACCGCTACCAACAGCAGTAACACCTGCTATTACAGCTTTTTTAGTATTATCTGCTTTTTCCTTTTGTCCATGTTTATATGCTTGTTCCTTGCCATCCCAATCCCATCCCATATCTTCTAGTTCATCTTTTACTTTTTGTGGTGGTTCTCCGACGCTACCATCATGTGGAGAACCATCATCATTTTGTGAATAGGATTTTTTCCCTTTTTCAACATGTACATGCGACTTTCCTTTGGATGAATTGGCCCTATCAAACCTTATATCCCAGCCTTTATAATTATAATCTTTTCCCCACTGCCATTTATATCCAGTAGGATCCATTAGATTTATAGGATTATTTATACAATATGCAAACATATTTGCGCTGAATAATTCACTAATATTGGAAATAATTCCATCCGCATTAATAAATCTGCCTAATTCAGGATTATAATACCTACTCTGCAAATAATATAACTTAGTTTCATCATCATAATAATACCCTCTATACCTCAACGAATTCAGCTTACCAATACTACTATCACTAGTAACTTCATTTCCTGCACCATCCTTAATAGAAAGTATCTTTCCCCAGGAATCATAGGTATATGCTGCCTGTAAGTCTCCGGCTTCATTATAAATCTGCGTTACATCTCCACGGGTATTCGTCACCACATAATAGTTCTTGACTGTTCCGCCTGCCTCTACAGTACGTAAACCTTTTAGAACTCCATTCGCATCATAAAGATAATGAACCTCCGTATCACCTTTCTTCTCATATTGAAGCTGCCCGTCTAAATATTGATAAGTAGTCTTGACACCATTCACAGTCTTTGCAGCTCTTAATCCGTCCGCATCATAGGCATAAGAAGCTGTCACACCATTTCCGTTAAGAGTGGTAAGTTCTCTTCCGTTGCTCCAGGTCAAGGTATACCCGTTGTAAGTTAAAGGATTTCCAATATCATCGTATGTGATAGGCTGTCCGTTGTAGGCTGTCAGTTTATCCTTCCAGTTATTATCACCATACTCATAAGAAATGGTGTTAACCACTGTGGCACTGCTTAAGCCCTCACTGGTATTATAGGCATATTCCTTGATGGTGCTGATGTTTCCTCCCTGGTCATAATTATATACCCTGGTGAGATCCTGCTTCTTATTTCCCGTATTAATTGGCTCAACTGATCATAATGATAGATATTAATAACATCATAAGTACCATCTGCCAGCTCTTC
>JAEXGM010000240.1 GCA_023450835.1 Bacillota bacterium
CCGATTGACACACTATCCATTTGGCGTATATAATTAAATCATTAAACTATATAAAAATGTGTTATACTTTCATTGAATCTTTACATTTACTATCCATAGAAAGGGCATAGGTCCATGAACATACAAAATAGATTCTTACAGGCATTCAGTAAGGTTAAAGTACGAAAACAGCTGTTTTTTATTTACTTCTCCGCTTTATTAATTCCTGTGTTCTTCATATGCCTTTTTATTTTAAATAATGCCAGACATATTATTTATGACCACTATGAAAGTGTGGCAAGCTCCGATAATCTAAGAGTTAAGTCTATTATGTTTGATGCCACCACCAATTTTTATAAGATATCAGAAGATTTATGCAACGATAAACAAGTATATAAGCTGATGCAGACCAATTATAAAAGCACCAAGGAATTCCATACTGCATATGACAAGTATACCAGCCGGATTTCAACCCTGATTTCAAATGATACTTCCATCAACTCTTTATACATCTACACCACCAATAGCACCATAACCGATTATAATAATGTCAAATACGCCGATGCCGAAATACGGAATACGGAATGGTTTCAGACAGCTGTTAAAAAGCCCGGAATCTTCTGGGAGACAGTTAAAAGGACCGATAAATACAATAATAATTACTGGGAACTGACCCTGTACCGAAAGATTCCAATGGCTACGGACAAAAATTATACGATTCTGGTCATTACTATGAGTACCAATTATTTAAAGAACCGGATTGAAAATAATGACTTATTTACCATCCTTATGTTAAATGAGGACCCGGCCTTTTACAGTACCAGCAGAGATGTAGTAGGAACCTATCCGGATATATCCTTTGACCGTACTTCAAACTATTATAAAAACGTCGGTGTTGTCAAATATAAAAATCAATCAACCATGAGTGCAATATCCACGTTAAAGCCCTATATGTCGGAGAACAGGATATATATTGTAAGCCTGAACTTTCAGGCCATGCCTTATATTAAGAAGCTGACCCTGACTTATGCCGTTATTATTGCTTCCGTTATTTTAATTCCATTTGTCATTATATTCTTATATACTAAATATTTCAGTGCCAGAGTAGAAATATTGCGAGGCGCCATGCATAAAGCAAGCAACGGAGATTACAATATTATAGATGCCTTTCACGGAGACGATGAAATCTCCGAGACCTTTTCTGATTTAAAAATTATGATAAGAAAAATCAAAGAAAAGGAAGCGGATATTTACGTATCCCAGATTACGGAACAGAAATTCATTAACCAGCAGCAGGAAATGGAATTCAAAATGCTGGCAAGCCAAATTAACCCGCACTTTTTATACAACACTTTGGAGAGTATCCGCATGATGGCATTTACCTCCGGCAACAGGGATGTTGCAACTGCCATTAAGCTTCTTGGCAAGTCCATGCGGTATGTACTGGAGAATACGGGTACTTCCTCTACTACGTTAAAAAAGGAGCTGGATTATATTGATATTTATATTGCAATCCAGAAACTTCGGTTTGATGACAGGATTCAATATACCTTAAACGTACAGGAGGGCTTTGATCTGGAGAAATATCAGATACTTCCCCTGCTTTTACAGCCCATTGTAGAGAATGCTATTATTCATGGTCTTCGGGAAATGGAAGAACCGGGTGCGATAACAATTAATGTTAAAGAAGAGGAGAAGGAATTCCTGTTAATCAATATTTCTGATAACGGAACCGGTATGACGGAGGAAGAAATGCAGCGGTTAAATTACAATATTTATAATAAGAAAAATGATACCTCAAACATCGGGTTTTATAATATTAATCAAAGAATTAAGCTTTGCTACGGAGCTTCTTACGGCATGATAATAAAAAGCCGGAAAAATGAAGGCACCCTTGTAAGCCTGAAACTGCCTTTACAAAATATTCAGGAAGAATAGCAGCGAAATAAAAAACACTGAAAACACTTCACAGAAATGGAGAAATTGCATGAAAGTTTTTATTGCTGATGATGAGTCCTATGTTTTAGAAGGTCTGAAAATGATTGTTGACTGGAAAGCTCTGGGCTTTACTATCTGCGGCGAAGCCCAGAACGGTGAGGATGCCCTTAATAGAATCCTGGAATTACAGCCGGATTTAATATTGCTTGATATACGTATGCCCAAATTGACCGGCATTGAGATTGTAAAAATCGCCAGAGAAAAGCAATTTAACGGTAAGTTTATTATTATCAGCGGTGTTTCTGATTTTAAATATGCCCAAACTGCCATGCGCTACGGAGTTGATTACTATCTGACGAAACCCATTGATGAGGATGAACTGACTAATGCCGTTATTACTGTAAGAGATGATCTAAAGAAGGAAAGAACAAATAAAAGCACCATGCTCCACTATAGAGAAAAAGCAAGAGATACCATTCTGAGAGACTTATTAACGGGTAAGGCTGATTTCCTTAACTTTAACTCCTCAGATTTTCATTTGAATGCTTCTGTTTATCAAGTCGTTGTCTATGAAAAATATAAGCAGGATGATTTCCATGCTATCTGGAGCTTTGCCGACCTGCTGCGTGTTACCAATAAAGACAATAATTCCTTTGACAATATTCATTTCCAGGAAAGGGATATTATCTTATTAAAGGGTGACTTTGCCATCGAGCATTTCAACCAGTTTCTTCAGCACTATGACATTGGCCCTCAAAAGCTCTCCCCCCTGGATTCACTCTTTCTTACATATGGGCGTAAAATCTATTCACTGGAGCAGGTACATTATTCTTATGAGGATGCCTGCAGTCTGTTAAACCGCCGTTTCTTCTGCGAACAGAACCAGCATTTTTTAAGTTTTGAGGATTTACCGAAAGAGGAAGAGTTCACCTATTTTCTTCATTCAGAAGAGTGCAAGGGTTATTATCAGTTATTTGCGGATTATATTCAGTCCTATAACCGCAGAATGGTAGCGGAGACTTTAAAAGAATTAGAAAAGAAACTGTATTATGCCAAAGATAATGTGATGGATATTAAGTATTTTTTAGCAGATATCTATCTTCAGGTAAAGCAGATTATCTCTCATGTCTACAGCACATTAGATATCCCCTTTCCTGCCAACTCTACTGTTATCAACCTGATTGAGAGCAAATATTATTTATATGAGATTATTTTATTCTTCTCCGAGCAGTTCGAGATTTTTATGAAAGCCATAGGAAATTCCTCCAGCGACAGTGTTTTAAACGACATTCTTCATTACATTAACCATAATTACAAGGAAAATTTAAAGCTGGAAGGTATTGCACCCTTATTCGGATACAACAGTTCTTATCTTGGAAAGATTTTTACCAAGAAGACCGGTGAAAGCTTTAACTCCTATCTGGATAAAGTACGCATTGAAAAATCCTGTAAACTGCTGCTGGAGGATAAATTAAAGGTTTATGAAATTGCCGAACAGGTCGGCTATAAAAACGTGGATTATTTCCACAAAAAATTCAAGAAACAAATCGGTATAAGTCCGGCCGAATACCGGAAAAAGCAGAATTAGGCCACTCTGATTCTTAATACTACCGGATAATTACTATGGACTGTATGTGTCTTTACATGCAGTCCTTCATAATCCGCATGCCATTCCGGTACTTCCTCGCTGCCAAGGACTGACACCTCTTCTATAATGCCGTGGAATTCCGGGACATTCTGGTCTTTGGACTTTGCAAGAGCAGTGACGGTAACTTCTCCATTCTCCGGGTAATTAAGGACAAAGGCATAGATGCTGTCCCCTTTTACGGTAAAGCGTATATCCTTCCCCGTGTACTCCATGGATTGATTGTCTGTAAATTGTCCTTCGTTTTCTTTGGTAGGACCCTCGCCGGCCTTTCTAAATACCTTGCTGCCATAGACTGCCTCTCCATTGACTTTAAGCCAGGAACCGATTTCCTCCAATATTTTCTTATCTTCCTCCGGAAAGGAACCATCTGCCTTGGGTCCGACATTTAAGAGCATATTACCGTTTTTACTGATAATATCCACCAGATTATAGATAATATCTTTTGCAGTCTTATATTCCAGAGTGTCCGTATAGCACCAGGAATTCTTTGCAATAGCAGTATCTGTCTGCCAGAGGTAAGGCTTCACATCTGCAAACTTCCCTCTTTCTACTTCAAGAATACCGGTACCGAACATAAAGGCATCATGCTTATAACAGATAGCCACCTTAGTTCCCCACTCAGCCCCTCTGTTGTAATAATAGGCGGCGGCTTTTTTAAGATAAGGCTTAAAGGCTTCATGCTGTATCCACCAGTCAAAGTACAAAAGTCTCGGCCTATATTCATCGATAATCTCACAAGTCCTAAGAAGCCAATCCTCCAGATATTCTTCCGTGGGGTAAGGATTGCTGGTAAGCTCCTGATGACCTGCTTCTTCCATGGATGGCCAGTAAAAATCTCCTCTTTCTAAAGGCTCCCTGATATCGCTGTCAAATTCCTTTCCATGGCACATAAAGAACCAATGCTCTGCCCTGTGGGAGGAAGTACAAAAGCATAAATCTTCCTCTTCAAAGGCTTCCTTTAGTTCACCCAATAAATTTCTCTCCGGTCCCATCTCATAGGCATTAAAATGTGACAGACTGCTCTTATACATCTGGAATCCGTCATGATGCTCTGCCACCGGAAATACATACCTTGCTCCGGCTCCTTTTATAATCTGCGCCCATTCCTTTGGATTAAAAGCTTCTGCTTTAAACAGAGGTATAAAGTCTTTGTAACCGAATTCTTTGTGAGGCCCATAGGTCTTTACATGATGCTCAAATTCCTCTGTTCCCTGAATGTACATATTTCTGGAATACCATTCATTGTTAAAAGCGGGAACACTGTATAATCCCCAGTGAAGAAAGATTCCGAACTTGCTCTCACTAAACCACTTAGGTGCTTCAAACTGCTGCAGAGATTCCCAGGTATCCTTAAAGGGTCCCGCTTGTATCACCGCTTCTATTTTTTCAAGATAGCTCTTTCTCTCGCTATCTCCCATTATCTTTACCTCAGGCATTGGAGACCTCCTTTAATATCAATACATCTTTGGCTTTTAAAATCACTTCATCCTTTTTATCATAAAGAGTATCTGTTAATATGTCCTGATAATCTTTCTCCAGAATTACCTTGTTGTCTGTATCACCGTGATTCAGATAAAAGAGAAAGGTTCCTTTTTCATTCTTACGTTCTGTCGCTTCTACATCCCCGGGCGTTGCACAAACAGGCCTTATTCCCTTTTCCAAACAGATATCTTTGATAAATTCTTCATAGAATGCACTATTGGAACTGCTGCCGATATAGTAAGCTAATCCTCTTTCCAATTCATTCTTTACGATAACCGGAGTACCGGCATAGAAATCTTCTTCATAAGTGCTTACTACTTCAGCACCCTCCGGATGCATAATGTCGCACAGCAGCTTTGCAGGGTATTGCTTGCCCTTGTAAATAAAGGAATTCTCGCTGCCCTGGGGAAGCGCATCGATTTCTTCCACCCAGATGCCCATAATATCCCGTAAGTTTCCGGGGTATCCGCCTGTAATGACCAGATCATGCTCTTCTACAATACCGCTGAGGAAAGTAGTAACAAAAGTTCCGCCGTTCTTTACATATTCACGAATCTTCTCATCATACCCGCTCTTGGTCATATATAATACCGGTGCAATAACTACTTTGTATTCAGACAGATTATCCTCTGTTCCGATAACATCCACAGGTATATTATTGGAATGCAGTGCCGTATAAAAATTAAGCACCTCTTCATAGTATTTCAGCTCACAGCTTGGACCGGCAGACAACTGCACTGCCCACCAGTTATCCCAGTCAAAAAGCAGAGCGGCTTTCTTCTCAGCCTTGGCTCCAAGGAGCATATCACCTATTTTCTCAAGTTCCTCACCAAGGGCAGTTAATTCTCTGAACACTCTGGTATTTTCATGTCCGGCATGGTCAATAACCGCACCATGAAACTTCTCGCAGGCTCCTATACTTCTTCTCATCTGGAAGAACATTACGGCATCCGCTCCATGTGCAACTGCCTGATAGCTCCAAAGACGCATAACGCCCGGACGCTTTAAAGCATTATAGGGCTGCCAGTTGGTAACGCTTGGGGTTTGTTCCATTAATACAAATGGATCTCCACCCTTTAGACCTCTGATCAAATCATGGGTCATAGCCATCTTTGCCATGGAATCACCGTTGGAGGGATAACTGTCCCAGGAGGCGAAGTCCATATATTTTGCCCATTTCTGATAATCCAGCACAGGATAAAAGCCCATAAGATTAGTCGTTATGGGAAGGTCCGGTGTAATATTTTTAATTACTTCATATTCTTCTTTAAAGCATTCTAACATGCCGTCGGAGTTAAATCTCTTATAATCCAGCGATATTCCCTGAAACATAGAGCGGTCGGATGCAAAATGCTCTGACAGCAGGTTAGGGTGTACTACTTCATCAAATTCATAAAAGGTATGTCCCCAGAAGGAGGTATTCCAGACACGGTTCAATTCCTCAATGGTCTTATATTTATCCTTTAGCCACACGCGGAATGCCTTTTCACAGTTTTCACAGTAGCACTCACCGCCAAACTCATTGGATATATGCCAGGCTATAATATTGTCATAACCTTTATAACGGTCAGCCAGCTTCTCCGTCAGGCGCACAGAATATTTATGGTAGGTGGGGCTGTTAGGGCAGGAATTATGTCTTCCTCCAAACTTTCTCTTCATACCATTCATCTCTGTTCTCAGGATATCCGGGTATTTCTTTGCCATCCAGGCAGGATGAGCTCCCGTAGAAGTTGCAAGGCACACCTTTAAATCATTTTTCCGGACCAGTTCCATAATTTTATCCAGCTTTGTAAAATCGTATGTATTTTCATCAGGCTGGAGGCTGGCCCAACTGAATACATTCAAAGTTACAATATCAATATGAGCAAGCTTAAATAAGCGCATATCCTCTTCCCAGATATCCTCGCTCCACTGCTCCGGATTATAGTCGCCGCCGTACACAATCTTCTTAACCTTGTTACTATAAGTCATGGTACTTTCTCCTTCATTGTTTATACGCCATATATGGCGAAATACGAATATGACAACAGCAGGAACACCTGCTGCTGTCATATATGATACTGCCTATTTTGTATTGACCTGATTAAACTGTCAATATATTAATTCTTATTTGCTTTCTGCTAAAGATGCTTTTCTGGCTACATCCTGATCTTTTGCATTCTGCATATCAACTTTTAATACATCTGCATATCCAAGACCATTTACAGTATCCTGCATTTCTTTTAACAGACTGTTGAATTCTTTATCATCTTTTGCAAATACCATTAACCAGGAGTACTGAACGATGGAAGCCTTAACCTGATTTCTTAAAGTTGTAATATCAGAGGATTCCTGAGGTGTTACATAAGTGCTGCCGGGTGCAACTAAAACCTGATCCTTGCTCTTTAAATAATCAAGAGTAGTCTTAGCATTCATCTTAGTCTGCCAATCTGTGTCAAGTTTAGTCTTATTTAATTCCAGATAGGATTCCCAAACAGTATGTGTATAAGGATATCCTGATTCAGGATTAACGTCTAAGAGGTTAACAGCTTGATAGTTTAACTGGGAAACACCGTCTTTCCAGGAACCGCCGCCCCAGGAATCAGGCATTGTAGCATCTCCGTTGATTAGAGCTTCTTTACCAAAATCAGTTAAAACAGGTTTGTTATCCTGCATATCCCATGTTAAGCCCTGAGGACCAGCAGAACCGGAAGTCTGGGAAGCTGACATTGAGATACCTTCGGGTGAATATAACCAGTCAATGAAGTCTGCAAGTCTCTGAGGATCTTCTGCTTTGCTGCCGATTGCTACGGAATACTTAGGATTTCCTTTTGGCTGGCATCCATAGGAGAAAATCTTCATATCATCAATAGGTGCTAACATAAAGCCTTTTCCAGCTTCTTTGTTTTCTGTGGTGTTATAAGCTGCCTGACCTAACCAAGGCCAAGGAGAATATAAGATCTGTCCGTCTTTATATTTATTGTATAAAGTATCGTAGTTCTGAGTAGTTGACTCAGGATCCATAAGACCCATCTGGTTTGCTTCGTAATATAATTTTAATACACGAACATACATAGAGCTGTCATCAATAATACTCTGATAATCGGAACCGTCGGCTTTTGCAAGAACGAAGCCTAATTCATCATAACCATAAAGGCAGGTAGGCTGTTTTGCAAGAGTCATCATGTTACCGTCCCAATCCTTAAATAAGGAGAAAGGATATGTCTTCTTACCGGTATCACTGGTAGGTACTGCCTGCTGCATTTTTTGAAGAGCGGGAAGTAAATCTTCCAGTGTCTTTATCTCAGGATACCCTGCTGCGCTGTAAGCATCCCATCTTACATAAGGACCAAAAGTTAAGTCAAGTCCTTCACTGGGGGTATCAGGAGAGCTTGAGGATACGGCTGAAGGTATAGCATAGGTACCTTCTTCCTTTACTAAGCTTTTTGTATTATCAATAGCTGCCTGATACTTTGCCAGATTCTGTTCATTCTTTAATAAATCTGTCATGTCAACAACCAGACCTGCGGTTACCAAATCCTGTAACCTTCCATTTTCGGTACCGGTAAAGATTAAATCACCTAAGTCACCGGCTGCAGAACGTGTCTGGTATAAGGTATCGCCGCCGCCTGCAACATTGGGAGCAATGATGTTTAATTCCATATTGAACTTATCCTTTACCACTTTTGCAAACCATCCTGATTGAATTCCCTGATAATTTGCCTGGGTATCGAATACATCAACTGTAATAAAATTCTTATACTTGCTTGCTCCGGTCGCGCTGGAATCAGTCGGGGTAGCAGTAGCATCGGTGCTTCCGGTATTTGTACCGTCATTTGTGGTAGTTGAACCCTCGTCTTTGTTTGTCTTACCGCAGCCTGCTAACATGGATGCTGTTAAAACCACACAAAGCAATACACTAAGTAGCTTTTTTTTCATATTATAACCTCCTGTTATGAAATATCTAAAATCAGGCATAATGCCAATGATTTTCAATGAAATACGGTATTTATCAGCCCTTTACGGAACCAATCATAATACCTTTTACAAAAAACCTTTGAAACAGAGGATAGATAAATAGTATTGGCAGAACGACTACAACAGATACTGTCATACGAATGGAAGTCGGTGTCTGGGTAGTTGCCAGTGCTGCCATATTTATAGCTGTTCCTGTACTGTTCTTAACCAGCGTTGCTAAAGAGTTAGCCTGGTTGATGTAAGTATATAACAAATACTGCAGGGACCATAATTTCTGGTCTGTAACATAAAGCAAGGTATCCTGAAAGGAGTTCCACTGAGCAACGGCGGCAAAGATTGCCACAGTTGCAAGAATCGGTGTACAGGTCGGCAGAATAATCTTATAGAAGATTCTGAAAAATCCCGCACCATCAATTTCTGCTGCTTCCTGTAAAGACTTCGGAATGGATTCCACATATGTCTTAACCAGAATGATGTTAAAGGGCTGCACAATTGCGGGAATCACATAAACCCAAAATGTATTTGTCAGATGCAGAGCTCTCATAGTAAGGAAAATAGGTATAATACCTGCATTAAAATACATGGTAACGACTAAAAAACGGTACCAGATCTTTCTCTTCCACATCTTCTCCTGTGTGAACATAAATCCGAGATAAGCGGATGCAAATACGGTACAGGCAGTTCCCAATACTGTTCTTGCCGCTGAGATTCCTGCTGCTACGGAAAGTCCTTTTAACTGTAAGACCTGTTTATAGTTTTCCAAGTGCATATCCTTCGGCAGAAAATTAATTGCGCCATTGGCACTTAGATTATTGTTACTGATGGTGTTGATTATCATATAATAGAACGGATATACGCAAATTAATGTCAGTATGGCAAATATGCTGTAATTTATGGTATTAAAAACGACATCCGACTTTGTATACTTTTTCTTTTCTTTCATGTTAATAACCATGCCCTTCCTTGAATATCTAATCTTTGATTGGGTATTCGTTGATCCGTAGTTGAAGCTGTATTCCTACCAATGACTAAATGATGGAATCACCGCGTGTCTTCTTGGAAATTACGTTAACCAGTACCAATAAGGATACGCTTACTATACTTTTCAACATACTGATGGCGGTTGCCAGCGGGATACTGTTTCCTGTCATACCAATGTTGTAAACATATAAATCCAATACCTGAATGTGTTCTTTGTTAAAAGAATTCTGGAATACGTAATATTGGTCCATACCGTTATTTAAAAAGTTTGCAACGGAGAGCATCAACAATACAATGTAGGTCGGCATTAAAGCGGGTAAAGTAATATGCCTCATTAACTGGAACCGGTTAGCACCATCAACTCTTGCTGCCTCATAAAGTTCCTGGTCAATTCCGGAGATGGCCGCCAGATACATAATAGCTCCCCATCCAAGGCCCTTCCAGGTATTCCATAATAGCATCTTTATGTAGATATGGGAATTGTTATCCAGGAATTTAATTGGCTCGGATATCAGTCCCAAATGCTGCAAGATGGTATTAAACATACCGGTATAGGAGAAAAGACTGAAGGCAACGGAATAAACTAAAACCCAGCTGATAAAGTTTGGCAGGGTGGTAAGAGTCTGAACAAAATTCTTGTACTTCTTGGCTTTGATTTCATTTAAGAAAATAGCAAATCCCACCGGCAGAACAGAGGTTGCAATTCCCAGTAAGCTCATGGCAAAAGTATTTTCCATAACCTGAAGAAGCTGCCCTATCTGAGTCCTGTTGGCAAATAAGGTCTTAAACCATTTAATACCTACATAAGGAGTCTGGGACAATTTTAACGGGGATCTATAGTCATAAAATGCATATATCCAGCCATGCAGCGGATAGTATGAAAATAAAAAACATAGTATAAGAAAGGGAAGGATACTAAGGAACATTATCATTCCCTGCCTGTCAAATTTCCTTTTCTTACTTTTTAGATTAGTAGCGTCTTTCTGCATTTTTACTCCTTTCGTGAATACCAGATCTCCGATTTGATATTCCTGAATACGCGGCTGAAACCAGTTTTGGCGTATTCTCCTGTCATTTTCAGCTGATACTCAGTTGCCTTTTATACTTTCGTGCTGATTAGCTTGCATTTATAGTAACATTTTTTCATTCCCTCTAATACCGCTTAAATTGAACATAGTATATGGATAAAATCAGACTTTTACAGCATCTTGCCTGAAAACATCAAATTTTTATGGTAGTTTATATGCATTTTTTCATGTTGTTTTTTATATACCATAGAAGTTAGCAGGTTAGTAAGTTTTTAATTGACATAAAATTTATAATTGTTATAATTAGAAAAAAGCAAAGGAGCTGTTTTTATGCCCTTTGTTTTTTTATTATACCATGGAGGGAGATTTTTTACTTATGAGAAAAATAAAGACGATAACCAGTCTATACAATGAATCTAAAAATATCGCAAATGGATTGCATCAAATGTCGAAAGGCTATTTGGATGCCCACATTGACCAGAATGAAAACCTTCTTTTAGCAGATCTGTCCAATGATTTTAATAATATAACCCAACTGCTGAATACTTATATAAAAGAAATTACTCACGTAATATCCCATCTTTCCGCCGGTGATATGACGATAAATCCCGACCCCGGTGTACACTTTAACGGTGACTTTATTCCCATAAAAAATGCTCTGACAAAGATAGGAAATTCTCTCAAAGATACCTTTGGTTCCATATCAGAACTCTCTTACCAGATAGACTCCATGTGTGCACAGCTGCAGCAGTCTTCCCACACTCTTGCCGGAAATGCTGCCGACGGTGCTAAGATGATAACCGACATCTCAAAGACCATGACAGACATCACTCAGAAGACGATTCTTAACGCCCAGAACGCAAAATCCACCTCCCAATACACACTGGAAGCCAAGAAAGAAGCCGAAACCGGCCAGGAATACATGAATCGGATGTTATCTTCTATCGCAGGGGTGCAGGCTTCTACGAAAGATATTGAACATGTAATTGATATTATACATAATATCGCTTCCCAGACAAAGCTCCTCGCGCTCAATGCCTCCATTGAAGCCGCCAGAGCAGGCGAAGCAGGAAAAGGCTTTGCTGTTGTGGCAGAGCAGGTGGGCAATCTTGCTTCCCAGAGTTCCGATGCGGTTAAGCAAACCACAGAATTAATCAGCCGCAATCATGAAAATGTTCAGGAAAGTATTGAAGTTACCGGATTGGCTGCCAGGAGTCTGACCTCCATCCTTACATCTATTGATAAAACTGCCGCTCTCAGTACGGAAATCGCAGCTGCCAGCAAGGACCAGGAAGAGGCACTTAAGAGTATTTCCGAGATTATTGAAAGTCTTTCCCTTTCTGAGCAGGATAATGCTGCTTTTGCCATGGAGAGTGCTGCAAATACCGCCAGCCTGCTGGAAGAATCCAACCGTTTAAAAGAACTTATAAGCCATTTTAGAATCAGCAAAGACCATACTTTAAATAAAGATAAACAGCAGGAATCCCTCTATGAGAAAAATATTATGAAAGAATTAACCGGCCTTGCTTCCTCTGCCGGGACAACAGAAGACTTTGACAGTATACTGTATGATTATATTAAAACACGGGACGATCTGGAGTGTATCTATGTGATGGATGAAAACGGCATCCAGGTAAGCCATACCATTCTGCATCCAATGATAGAGACAGAGAATAACATCGAATTCCAGCCGGGGCTTCCAGGTGATGATTTTACTTCCAAAAAATATTTCAGGCAGGCGGTCCTTATAAAGGGTGATATCTATAGTTCCTTTGATTATATCTCCGCGGCCACCGGTAAGCTCTGCCGCACCATATCACAGCTTTATGAGAATACGGTGGGCAGGAAATATGTAATGTGTGCTGATATTAGCTGTAAGTTCTGATAAATTCAATATGATTCTTATTTGGCTAATTAGTTTCATTAGGGTTTTGATAATTATTGTTGTAATTTAGACAACTCTATCATAATAAAAACAAAGCTCCCCAAATTATATCATTTAATTTGGGGAGCTTTGTTTTTATTATGAGTTAGACCATTCTTCCTCTAACATAGCATACTGATAGCAATCATGCCACAGTGCCTTACCGTCAGCTGTTTCTTTAAAATAAACGGGCTTTTTAAAATGCCCTTCTCTTCTCATGCCAAGTCTCTCTAATAACCTTGGCGAAGCAATATTTTCAGGGTTGCACTTAGCAATAATACGGCGTACACCTAATTCTTCAAATCCATATTGCATGATTCTTTTGGTTGCTTCCGTAGCATAGCCTTTATGCCAATAGACAGGATTAAAGACATATCCAATCTCCCAGGTAAGAAACTTTTCCGGCTCCTGCTGCTGAAAATATATATTTCCTATTAATTTATTACTTTCCTTAAGGCAAACAGCCCAAAATGCTTTGTTTCCGGAACGGCTGGCGGCCTCCAGTTTACATTCATTTTCACCGCGTACGTCATAAGGCTCGTACTTTACTGCTTCTTCATTAGACAGATATTCAAATAAATCTTCCCAGTCAGCTTCTGTAAATCTTCTGATTATCAGCCTTTCTGTAACTAGCTTCTCCACTTTTATCCCCTTTCAGTTTTTTGGAGATATGACCTCCTATCCGGCAGAATATTATCAATTCAATTATTCTTACCGGTATTATAACAGAATCCCATAAATTGATAAAGCAACATTGGGCAGTTATTTAAGGAAAAATAGTTGTGGTTAAAAAGTTTGATTAAAGCATACACGATTTACTCAGGAGAAATAGAAAAACCCTGAAATTACGAAGGATTTGCAGGCCTCATAAAACTTTCCTAATCTATCACAAATGTATTAATAGTGTGGGCTTCTATGTTAGCGGAAGCTTGCTTCTCACCATACCGAAAGGTAAAGCCTCTGTCCTTATGCATACTATTTAATACGGTTACGACTAATTGACCGTCCGGATTCTCAAATACCAGTGAATTGGAGGTCCAGCGTCCTTTGGTTTCCAACAGTCTTGCCCCCGGCTTAATAAAGTGGGAAAAATGCTTCATCAGATAAAATTCCGGCTGTAAGGTCAGTAAGCCGCTCTCTTCGTTTACAGTAGCCAGGGAGTTCTGTGTCCATCCCCAGCTTGAAATGCCACCTTCCGGCAAAGCCATATTCCAGTAAGTATACCTCTCTGCGCCATGACGGAAGAAATACCACATAAGCATAAAGATATATTCCGCCTGTTCCCATTCATTTTTTCCGTCTCCGCATTCGCTCTCCGTCTGTATTACCCTCATTTCCGGATAGCTGGCAGTAATCTGTTCCAACTGGTGTTTTCCGCCCCACTGTACACCTATACCTGTCAGATACTTTCTTGCCTCCTTATCACTTAAGATTGTATTGGCAAACTGGTCATAGAACTCTTCGTAGGGAGCGCCGTATCCCGGCCATCTAAAATCCACAAAGGGGCCGTTAATGGTTCCGAGCCAAAGCTGCGTATCAAGACCGCTTTTTTCAAAAGCCGGCCCTAAATATCCCTTTATAAAATCTCTCATATCGCAGCCATGCCATAAACAGGAAGGGAACTTCTGGTCCGCCATCGGTTCGTTCTGCACATGAATCATGCTTACCGGGATATCCTCCGCCTTATAGGCCTCTACAAATTTCACAAAATACCTGGAATAGGCATCCAGTACCTTTTCTTCCATACGGATTCTTCCGTAATTATACACCTTCTTCGTTTTCATCCATACAGGCGGACTCCAGGGTGATGCAAACAAAGTCAGTTCCGGGCAATACTTTTGCGCCTCCTTGATATAAGGGATAGTATGCTGCTTATCTCTATCTATGTTAAAATCCCTTAATTCATAATCTCCATCCGTATCATCACAGCTATACCAGCTTAGACTGAAATCATTTGCCCCAATGGGAACCCGCCCCATATTAAAGCCGCAGCCCTCCCTGCCATACAGTTCTTTCAGGAAATCTTCCCGTACCGCTTTATCGGTCTTTTGAAGAGCCTCCCAGCCAAGTTCATTAAAGCAGCCGCCAAATCCAAGTACTTCCTGCTTCTTTACTCCCGTCAGCTCTAAGGTGTCTTCAAATATCTCCTGCGTATTTACCTGCTTCGTCTGCCAATAATCCGATTCCTTACTTACCACATGTACTATATTTTTCATATTCGGCTCCCATCTGTGTATATTAGTACCCTTCAGGTCTACTAATATACGCATACAAAATCAGGGGTGAGTGAAAGACTTATCTTTCACTCTTATCTCATCCCCTGTCATATTCTTTTACTTTTCCTATGGCTCTGCTGTCACAGCCTTGTAGCTTATAATAAAACTAAATAAGTGATATACGGGTTTTCTTTTACCATATACCAATCTTTTCTTTAACATTATACCCTAATATGCCTTACTAAGGGTATCATAATAAAGCTAGAAAAGGCTGAACTTTATGCTCAGCCTTTTCTGCCTTAAGTTTATTTATTGCTTACTCAGATTGGCAATGTACTCGTCAAGCTGTCTTTGTACTTCTGTACGTACTTTTTCAATGCCGGCTGCTTCCATCTTCTTCTGGTAGTCTGCAAGTCCGGTCTTAGCATCGGTGTATCCTAACTCCAAGGGCCACCAGTACTGCTGGTGAACACTCTGGCAAGCCGCATATTCTGTCTCTATGGAGGATATGTCGATGGTAAAGGCAGAGAACTTCTCAGCACCCACACCTTCTTTAATGCCTGCTTCAAGGTTTTCTTTCTGAGTTTTATAGTCTTCCGGTGTTCCGATACTGCTTCTGTTAAATTCTGTGGTACGGGCTGCCCACATATCGGAAGCCGCATAGTTATTCGTATCTGTTATCTTGAATTCACCCTTATCATTCAGGGTATAAGTCTTATCTAATACGCCATAGAATAAGGCATCATATACTTCCTGGTCGTTGGTAATCAGATCCCATAAAGCCATTGCTCTTTCCGGATTCTTAGAGGTGTTTGATATTACCATTGCATCCTGTGTATAGGGGAGGTGACCTACATTCTTATTGAAATTGGCGTACTGAAAGCCCCATTCGGGATGCAGGGTATAGTAATTGGAGTAGGTATCTATATTATGCACTCTCAGAGCAGCTTTTCCATTCTGAGTCTTTGTGGAATCTGTATCGGATAAGGCAGATTTTGAAAAGAAGCCTTTTTCATTCCATCTTGCCATCATATCAAGAAAATCAGGTGTTTCTTTCGCTTCATAATAAGTAATCAGCTTAGGATTTTCTTCATTGGGATTAAAGAAGAGAAAATCGTTGGTAGCACCTTTACTTGGCTGATATCCATGATTCCACATCCAAACATCATCCAGCTCAGAACCTGCTGAGTAGATGTCGATGGGTTCCATCTCCGGATTGTTTTTCTTTACGATATCGCAGTATTTCTCCAGATCTTCAAAGGTTTCCATCTTGCCGTCCCATCCGGTACCTTCCATAATATCCGTTCTATAGACAGGGCCGTAGGCTCCGTAAGTAGCAAGTAAGGTGGGTACACAGTAATAATGACCGTCCAGAGAAGCTTCCATTAAAGCAGTTTTTGATTGTCTGGCATAATTCTTCGGTGCATATTGGGGCCACAGCTCATCCAGGCTCATAAAAGCACCTTTTCTGGCCAAGGAAGAGAAATTCAGCCAGCTTGCCGTATATGCCATATCAAACACTTCTCCCGAGGAAAAGAGCAGCGGATATTTGTTGGCATAATCAGCCCAGGGAATCCAATTAGTCTTTAAAGTGCAGTTTAATTTCTCCTTTAAAAGCTTGTTTAAATTTTCATCAACCACGTCCTGTCCGGCAGGCCTGTCACCGATTACATACATTACAAGCTCTACTTCTTTGGATGTATCCAGTTTACCGTCACCTGCGCCGGATGCTGTTCCGTTTCCATTTGCCGTATCACCAGATTTTGTAGAACTGTTTTTGCCGCATCCCCCAAATAAGCTTCCAATCATCACCATGATTAAAGCCAGGCATAACAACTTTTTACTTTTTTTCATAAGAACCTCCTCATATAGAATTGATTTATATCTGACCGGTCAGCCTTTCACTGAACCGATTGTGATACCTTTTACAAAGTACTTCTGCACAAAGGGATAAACCAGAATAATAGGCCCTGTGGCTACTACAGCCATTGCCATCTTTAAGCTGCTGGAAGGCAGATTCTGTACCTGAATACCTGCCTGACTGGCAATCTTTGCAAGTGCCTGTGTCTGCTGCAGCATGTTGTACAGCATATACTGCAACGGATATTTTGTCTCGGAGTTAATATAAAGCATGGCATTATACCAATCATTCCAATATCCCAGGGCCAAAAACAGACCAATGGTAGCCAGCCCTGATTTCAGCAGCGGAATGATAATCTGAAAGAATATCCGGTATTCCCCTGCCCCGTCTATCTTGGCAGATTCTATTAATGCAGACGGAATTACCGACACGAAACTCCTCATAATCAGCAGATAGAATACATTAAACATCCCCGGCAGAATCAGTGCCCACATATTATCCTTTAGATGCAGATACTGGATGTAAAATATATAGGTACATACCATACCCCCATTGAATAAAGTAGTAAAATAAAAATAGAAGGAAAATGCATTCCGGTACCTGAAATCTTTTCTGCTGATAACATAGGATGTCATGGTAATCAGCAGCAATCCTAATGCGGTACCGATTACCGAGATATAGATAGATACACCGTAGGCGTGCAGGATTGTTACAGGATTTCTAAAAATCAATCCATAGGCTTCCAGGGTGAATTCCTTTGGCAGCAAACCATATCCGCTAAAACGGATTGCCTGCTCCGACGTAAAGGAGCCGGAAACCATCATAACAAAGGGAAGCAGGCACAGCAGCGCCATAAATACAATGAAGGTGTAACTGATTATGTAGAACACTCTGGTGGAAGAGCTCATTTTTATCTTACTTGATTTGGCAGCATTGACCATTGTCAGACCTCTCTTTCTTTAAAATAACGCATAGTCATCATCAACACGTTTTACAATAGCATTTACAATCATAATAATCATAAAACACAAAACGGATTGATAAAAGGATGCGGCGGCCGTCATACCAAGGTTAGAGTTCTGAATCAGGGAACGGAATACATAGGTATCAACCACATCTGTCTTGTTAAACAGCTGTCCGTTATTTCCGACAATCTGGTAGAACATTTCAAAATCTCCTCGGAGGATTCGTCCAACCTGTAAAAGCAGCATGGTAATCACCGTAGGTTTAATACAGGGCAGCGTGATATGCCTGATTCGCTGGAATATCGTCGCTCCGTCAACTGCTGCCGCTTCGTAAGTCTCCGTATCAACACCGGTAATTGCAGCAATGTATATAACCGAATTATAACCGCACCATTTCCACGCATTAAAGAAACAGATAATCCATGGCCAGGCTCCCGGCATGGAATACAAATTTACTGCTTTGATTCCCAATGAATTCAATATATGATTTAAGACGCCGGTCTCATAGTTAAAGATATTATAAATGAAAGTACCAACAATTACCCAGGAAATAAAATAGGGTAAAAAGATAATGGACTGTGACACTTTCTTAAAGATTCTGGCATTGATATCCGTAATAAAAATTGCCACCAGAATGGCAAGGGCCTGAGAGGTAATCAGATTCAGCAGGTTATAGACAATGGTATTTTTCGTAATCAGCCAACCGGTTCCGGACTGAAATAAATATTTGAAATTATCCAGCCCATTAAAATCGCTGCCAAAAACCCCTTTATCAAAGCGATAGTTCTTAAATGCCAGTATCAACCCTGACATCGGCATATATGCAAAAACCAGTACAAGCAGTACCGCAGGTGCCAGCATAACAAACAGCGGACGGTTCCTCTTTAATTCATGCCCAAAAGTACTTAAATGTTTTCTCATTTACTTTCTCTCTTTCTTCAATTATGTAAGTAACTGATGAACCTATTGTAAGGTATTTGAGAGTACATTAGTAGATAATAATACTAAGATAACAAGGAATATCTTATGATTTTTACCCAATTTGCACAAGAATATGAACAAAGGAGCCGCCAGGGCTCCCTTTATTCACGGCTGTAAAGCAGTGTATATGGGAAACCCAGGCGGCTCTTTTTGTTTATTTTATATTATTTATTCTTTACTTTAAGATATCTTCCAGTTCTCCATATTCCATACAGGGAATTCGAATATGGGCTGTGGTGCCCGTACCGGGTATGCTGTCATAGGTTATGCCGTATTTGTCGCCGTAGCAAAGTTTAATCCGAAAGTTAATATTCTTAACTCCGTATCCGTTGCTCCCATTGGAGGAACCATTGTCCAGAATATGTGCTGCCTGTTCCTGTGTCATGCCATATCCGTCATCTTTGATATGAAAGATAATATCCTTATCTTTGATTTCAGCACGGATTTCTATATTGCATTCCTTAATTTCCGGATGTTCGGCAATTCCATGAAGTATGGCATTTTCAACAAATGGCTGCAGAATGATACTAAGACAGGCCTTTGTGCGGATTTCTTCGGGAACCTCTGTTTTCAGGCGGATGGCTCCGTCGAAGTGAACATTTTCAATCATTACATAAGCTTCCACATGCTTTAACTCATTTTCAATAAGAATAGCATTTTTCCCGTGATTTAAGCTGAGACGATAGAACTGGCCCAGATTCTGTGCAATCTCCGCTATTTGCTGTGCTCCGTAGTCCATAGCTCCCCAATTAATTAAATCCAGGGTATTATATAAAAAGTGCGGATTAATCTGTGCCTGTAATGCCTTTAGCTCCGCCGACATCACGCTTTTACCCAGTCTGTAATGTTCTCTCATCAGCCTTCTGACTTCTTCTGTCATATAATTGAAATTGATAAAAATCTCATCTATTTCATCCCCGGGTAATTCCGGCTGCATAAGAAATCCCGCATTAAGGTCACCGCTCTTCAGCGTTTTCATTTTCTGATTCAAGTTAGCCAATCGTCCCACATAGTACCGGGACAGCAGAAAAGAAATAATGATTACCGCTATGGATATGACCACTACAATAAGGAGAATAATCAACCAGATAAAACTGCTCTGCTGATGGAATTTACTGACGGGAATCATATAGAACATCTGCCAGTAGGACTCATCAATTGATTGCCATATTACATAATAATCAGTTCTGTTTACCTTCCACTGGGACCAGGAATTCACCTGTGTATGGGGCAAATCACCTGCTGTATACATTTCTTTAGCGGAATCCCCATCAGAGGATACCAGCAGATTCCCATCGGCATCTAAAATATATACCAGGCCGCTTTGAGTGTTTTTTGATTTTTGAAGTACCTTCTCCAGATCAGTGACCGGTATCTCTACCTTGCAGATATAATCTTTCTCTTTTCCCTGCTCATTTAATATATTGATTGCTTTAAAAAGGGCAATATTCGTTTCCTGCCGGTTTGGATTATAGGGCACCGTCTCATCAATTAAAGAAAAATAGGCCTTCTCTTTTGCCACCTTCTGTATTAATTCCTCGTAGTCCTTTCGCTCCTTTAAAGTCGATTCAGGATAAAAATAATAATTATTGCTGGAATATATCAAGCTGTCCGGTACATACAGGCCGATTCGAAAGGACGGATTCGAGAGTGCAATTGCCTGAAAGATATCATTTAATCTCCAGTATTCTCTATACTGCTCATCTACTTTACGATCCGACGCAGTAAACTCACTGGAGGAAAGAATGTCCTCCACCTTATTATTATTTGATATTAAGGCAGAGGTATAATACATATTTTCAATGTAATTTAATACAAAGGCACCGGCCTGTTCACAGGACTGATTAACAGAATATCGCAAACGCTGCTCATAATTCCTGGAAATAACATGGTAACAGACCAGATTAATTAATATACAGATAATAATGACCGGTATGGAAAACGCATATATCATTTTCTTTTGCATGGACAGATTTTTTAAAACCATTATCAGCGCAGACAGTCTTTTCTTCATCCCAGTTTACTCCCCCTGTATTCCGAGGGTATCATCCCGGTCTTCTTTTTAAATATCTTGGCAAAATAGTTTGCATCCTCGTAACCAACCATTTCGGCTATCTGATATAATTTAAGCTTTGGGTCCCGTAATAGTTCCTCTGCCTTTTTCAATCTGTATTCCGTCAGGTATCCTCCGATTGTCATTCCCGTTTTTTCTTTAAAAAGATTGCTTAAATACGTAGGCGTCAGATAGACGACCTCCGCCAGTACCTGTATGGTAAGTTTCCTGTCTCCGTAATTCTCCCATATATATTCAATCACATGTTTTACAATAAAGTTATTCTTTCTCTCCGCGTCACTTTCTTCCAGTACTTCTTTCATGTGGCTGCTTACATAATTGTGCATCTCCCATATGGTTCTTACTCCATCCAGAAATTTTGCATTTTCGTCCTTTCTCATTTCCTCTTTCGGCAAAATCCCCATCTGAATTTCTTTGTCTGAACGGGTAACAATACTATCAAGGGAATAGTAAAGATTCCTCACATTAAAATTCAGTATGGCATGCTTCTCGATTAACATCCGATAGATACTATCCAATATCTCTGTACCGGCTTTCAAATCTTTCTGAAGCATTGCTTTATGAAAGGAATTCTGCTGCGTCTCCGATAATTTATCCTGGTAATAGGAACAGGTCTCGTCATAATACGCGTAATGATTCCATCCTTTAAAAGACAGTAACCGCAGACAGGACAAAGCACTTTGATAGGAATCCGGGAGCAGCTCCAGGGTTTTCACCTCTCTCCCGATTCCGCAAAACCAATCCTCCTCTTCTTTGCGCATCTCCATAATTGCAGCCCGGCAAAGTGACAGGAAGTCTTTTTCACCGGAGAGGGTCTCTTTCTGTGCGGATAACAATATTACAAACAAATCTTTCTCTGCAAAATCAGTCATGAAATGAATTCTTTCCGCAGCAAAGGTACCAGATAAATGTTCCCGGCATCTGTTACGAAAGTCCGCTGCATTGGCGATGTTTTCCTTTGTATACAGAGCCAAAATACAGAAAACCTTATCTTGTCTCAGCGCTCTTCCTTCGTCAGAATTTTCAATTGTTCGAAGGATATGGCTCTGTTCCTCTCCTGACAGCCCTAGTAAAGAGTGCAGTAAGTAAGTATTCTGCCTCTTAGATTTTCGTACGGATTCAACCGCTCTTCTTATTGCTTCCTTTAATTCAGGAGTAGATATAGGCTTTTCAACATAACTAACGGCTCTAAGTTCGATAGCAGCCTTCAGATATTCTTTATCTGAATAACCGCTGATAAAAATTATCTGACACTCCGGCAATACTTCTTTAAATTTCCGGCAGAGTTGTATCCCATTCATGCCGGGCATCATAATATCCGAGATGATAATATCCGGCTTAAACTCTTCACAGGTCCTGAAGGCTTCATCCGCATTCTCCGCCGTGCGTACCATATCCACACCAAGCTCTTTAAAAGGAATATGTTTTTCTATTCCCTGCCTTATCACTCTTTCATCTTCCACAATAATCAGACGAATCATGGTATTCCTCCTTTTATAACGCCTGAACAGATATCTGATAATGATAATATCCTTTCCCGATGAAATACTCCGGATGAATATTTTTCATCCAGCCCGTATCTCCGCCTACACCTGTATGAAGATAGTCCACATTCAGGTAAATCTTTTCATCTCTTATTAAATCTTCCTCATAATCTGCGTTATCACAGGAAGAAACCGAATAATCATGTATATCAAAATGAAAGGGTACTGCTCCTGATACACAGATTCCATGGTTTGATTTATCTTTCACGATAAGATATCTGACCTCTTCTTTTCCCCCGCACTCCACCGGTCTGATATAAGGTGTATACTGCTCTGCAACCGTACTCTGATAGCGGCCAATGTGTGCTGCTATTTTCCTGTCCCTGTAATTTTCCCAGGGACCTCTGCCATACCAGTCAATCTGCTCTTTATCTTTCGGGAGAATAAAAGTCATGCCGATTCTGGGAACAGTGTTTGTATTGCAGTTATTTACTACCGTTTTATTTATCTCAATGCCTTTGCTGCCTATACGGTATTGTGTGGTAACCATAATATTTCCGTTATTATAAGAAACTTCCGTAAAAATAAAAATCTGCTTCTCCGATATTGCCGTACTGATATTTACTGTTTGTTTCTTTAGGTTGTCTAATCCTTCCGCTTTCCATTCCTGGGCATAATTTCTTCCCGGGTCTCCGGTTCCTTCGTCAATCCCTGTTACCGCACGGTAAAAATTATCCCCGCCGCCTGTGAATCTTTCCTGGCAATTAAGAATTACCTTTGTAAATATGGCTTCCTTTTTATCAAAACAGATATCAGTGTCTTTTCCTATTATGACAATCTGACTCTCTGTTTCACGAAGTGCCAGCCTCTCTTCTGCAATCCTTACCTCTGTTCTGTAGATTTTGGACTGTTCCAGCGGCATCTGGCAGGTATAGATTACATGACCGGCATCTGCATAAGCAGCCCGCTCCCGCAATGAAAACCGGAAGTTCATAAATGCCTCTCCCCTTATCTTTTCTTCCTCAAGAGTTAACTGTAATTCCTCTGACTGCCCCGGCAGGGTAAAATACTGTTTCAACTCACCGGAATCAACCACCCTTCCATCACATTGAAGTTCCCAGGTAATCTTAAGATGACTAAGATCTGCAAACTGATAATCATTGCCTATCTTGTATACGGCTCTGTCAGAAAACATAGGTATATCACGGTATAGCTTTACCGGTGCCTGGGCATTTCTTACTTCATAGGCTGCCGGCTTCCAGCTTAAATCCGGCAGTACAACTCCGTTTAAGCACATGTCTTTTACCGGGTCCACTATCTCCTCTTCAAAGGCGCCGCCGTAAACATATTTAACTGAACCGTCTTCCCTTATTCCGGTCAGGGCTTTATCCTGGAAATCCCATAGAAAGCCTCCTTGAAAGCGGGGATATTTCTCAACCAGATCCCAGTACTCTGAAAAATTGCCGTTGCTGTTACTCTTGGCATAAGCATATTCACACATAATGAACGGTCTGATGTCCTGTAAGTCGGCCATTTTATCTTCTATCCAAGCCTTTGAAGGATACATAGGTGCAATAATATCAGTGATATTTGCTTTCGGATCCCCTGATTCATACTGTACATATCTGGTCTTATCATATTCTTTTATCCAGCCGTACATGGCAGCATGGTTCATGCCTGCACCGGACTCATTTCCCAATGACCAGAGGATGACGCAGGGATGATTCTTATCTCTTAGGACCATTCTCGATGCACGCTCTATGTAAGCTGCACTCCATTCCGGAGAAGAACTAAGCTGGCCGCCGTACCCGTGGGTCTCCAGATTGGTTTCATCCACCAGATAGATTCCCAGTTCATCACATAAATCATACCAGTCATTCCCATGTGGATAGTGGCTGTTCCGAACAGCATTAAAATTCAATTGCTTTATACAGCGAAGCTGTTCTCTCATATAATCCTTTGATACATATCTGCCTGTTTCCGGGCAGAATTCGTGTGAATTAACACCTCGGACAACCAGACGTTTTCCATTCAGATAAAGCACACCGTCAGCTTTTATCTCTATCTTGCGAAATCCCACCTTTGTACTTTCAATATCTGTGATATTACCGGAGCCATCCACTGTTTCCAATACCAGCGTGTAAAGATAGGGATCTTCCGCTGACCATAGATGTAGGTTTGTTACCTTCACAGAAGGGAATGCAACAAACTTAGGCATCAGATAGAAGCCACAGGCTACGTAGGGCTCACTGCTAAAAGCAGTAATAAGTTCTCCCTCATTATTATAAAGACTTAACCGAACTTTGCATTCTCCATAGCCTGCCACCGTATTATTGGGGTGAAGCATCACTTTTAGCTCTGCTTCTTTAAAATCATTTCCCTGAAAGAGGGTCTCGACCTTATAATCCAGTAATCTTTGCTTTGCCTTTGCATAAACTCTGACCTCCCGGTGAATCCCGGATAAGTGCCAGTAATCCTGATCTTCCAGGTATGTTCCGTCACAAAACTGAAGGACCTTGACCGAAAGTTCATTGCTTCCCACTTTTACAGCACCGGTAATATCAAAGGCGGCCTCCAGTTTACTATCCTGGGAATATCCTATTTCCACACCATTTACCCAAAGATAGAAACAGGATTCAACTCCGCCAAACTCGATAAAGATGTCTCTTCCTTCAAAATACTCCGGTATCTCAAAGGTCGTACGGTAATAACCCGTCAGATTTACTTCCGGTACATAAGGGGCATTCAATTCCACTTGCCCCTTTGCAATCTCCAACTCAAAATGGGAAGTTTTATCCCCTCTCTGAAAGGGATAAAGTATGTTGGTATATACGGGTTTCCCATATCCTTGCAGCTCCCAATTAGACGGTACCGGAATATCAGCCCAGTCCGCCTTGTTAAAACCGGTGGTTCTAAAGTCTTCCGGCTCCTTAAACGGGTTATCGGTTATCCGAAATTTCCAGATTCCATTTAAGCTTTGAACATATCTGGATACACTGCGGTCACCTGTCAGAGCCTGCTGAACGGATTCATACGCACCATATACAGAATGCATCGGATAGCGGTTTTGCTGTGTTATATACTGATTCTCCCATAAATTCTTCATAAAATATCTCCTCTTCTTATATCAGGTATCAACAATTTTCCTTTTTATATTGTATTAATTCTGTACATATTATACAATGAACAGGAAGTACAGAAAAATGTTTTATATGGTTGAATTTTTATCCGTTTTGGTAGTCAAATAAGATTTCAGAAAAGTGATAAGGGGTCTTTATGAAGCTTGAAATGAAAAAAGACGTCATTTACCGTTGTATCGGTCCTGACTTTGACAATGGGATTATCGCATGCGGTTTTATGACAAAGCCCACCGCTAACCATTCCCAATATAACTTTCGTATTGATTACTACAGCTGTTTTTTACTTCTCTCCGGCAGCGGCATCTATCATACGGCAGAAAATAAAAAAATCCCCATAAATACAGGGGACTTTGTGCAGCGCCTTCCGGGAGTCTGTCATTCAACAGAAATTATACCGGATGGAAGCTGGCTGGAATTCTTTATCAGTTTCGGCCGTTCCACTTATGATTACCTGTGCAGTCTAAATCTGCTTCCCACAGATACACCTGTTTGCAGTGTATATTATGATGAGATAACTCTTCAAACCTTCAACAGGTTTTTGAAAAGGCTAAAAGAGACTAACGATGATAATCTTCCCCATATGTTAATACAGGCCCAGGATATCATATTATCCCTGGTTTCCCTGAAACCCAAAACATCCTTTACTGACTCCAAAATAAAAACACTGGAAGAAGCCTGCCGCTTATTATCTTCTAATATAAATCAAAACATTTCTTTGGAAGAAATCGCAGACAGTTTAAATACCAGCTATGAAAACTTCCGAAAACAGTTTCTCAAATATACAGGGGTCTCCCCCAACAGATACCGTATTGATCAGAAGATGAAACACGCCAAACTTATGCTCCTATCCGGTATCTCCATCAAGGAAACTGCTCTGCTTACCGGTTACAGTGACACCTATTCCTTTACAAAGCAGTTTACCAATACTGTTGGTATATCACCGGGACGGTATATAAAAGAGAAATAGTAATGATGCTACATTAAGATGTTACTGCGTCAAAAGGAAAAGGCTGCATTTCCCAATGCAGCCTTCAGATTGTAGACAAAGTCCAGGGCTTACCCTGGACTTTTCACCACAAAGAGCTCAAAAAGTCAACATTTACAAGACTTTAAGGCTCTTTTTTGCTATACTATAGATATAAAATACAGGTGGTGTG